>WHHJ01000129.1 GCA_014872655.1 Clostridia bacterium | reverse complement strand
GGTTTGCCCACCTCTATCTCGTTTTCCTCATAGTAGTGGATGGCTTGCCCGAATATCTCTCCGTCCGTGAAACCGTTGCAACCGCTTTTCTGCACATAGTTCAGAATGTGGGTCACGCACTCGTCCATGTTCTTGGCAGGGTTGCGGTACTTCTTTGCAAATAGCGCATCTTCCTCCGCACGCTGTTCCAAGTACATATATATCGTTCTCTTGAAATGGTCTGTTCCTTTCATATCGCTGTCATTTTTAGATTATCTGTTTCAGTATCTCTCTCCAATAGGTCGGCTCTACCTCGCTGAGAAGGAAGTCCATGAAATCCCTCCGTGCGTCCTTGTTCAGTTCGTGGTACAATCTTCGGAAAGTTTCAAAATTGCCGTTGATGTACGTTTCCACCATATACACGAAGATGTTGTCCACCTCGTAATATCTGCACTGCTGCGCTGCCGTCTTGCTGTTTCTCTTTGCCATATCGGTAAGGGTTAAAGGGTGAATAACCAAAGGATGAAGCCGAAGAAGGCAATGGTGGAAAGGATAGCCACGATTACACCTATCGCCACTCGGAACACTCCGTTTACAATCTCTCTGATGATGCCCCAAAGGATGCCGAACACCCCGAAGGCGGTGCGCATCATCAAGCCGCATATCGCCAACCCGATGTGTTGCGCCATTTGTCTGAAATTTGCCGTTGCCGTCATATCTTCGCTGTTTTTGATTTTTTTGTTTTTAATGCGGATTCAAGAGCTGAGGGAGTTGAGTTTCAAACTATCTTATCTGCCTCTCGTTTATCCGACATTTTTTTTATGCGTCTTTCTGTCGCATCGGTCGTTTTCGTTTCGGGTGCTTGAAAAGGTAGGGATTAGGGAATGCAAGGTTTTGCGGTCAAAATACTACCCGCAGGGCTGGAGATTTTTACCGAAAACAGGAGGCTTGACCTTGCTTTCCCGTCCAATCCCGGAATTACCTTTGCGCCCAGAACGAAAATGACTGACTGATGCGGCTTACTGAAAGGCGCAAAATGGAGGTAAACGAAAACAGAGGCAGATTGTGTAGAAAAAAACTTCAGGGGAAAATCCGTAAAAAAAAGAATCACCAAAAGGAAAAAGACATCACCGGAAGCGTGAAAAGGGCAAACCACAACAAAGGAAGTATGATTGTTTCCGATCCGACGGAACTTGTTCAGCCGGGTGGCAACAATCATTCTTCCCGGTTTGTCCGGCTGTGTGTGGGCGCCTGTTTCATTCATGGGGCAGGCTGACACACTCTGCATTCACTTTCCGCTTCCGGCAAAAGAGACAGCGAAAAAAGAAAAATCATTTGAAAACCCGTAAAAGCACCTCTTGGCATAGGCGCAAAAGAAAGGGGCATTGCTTCATCTGTCTAAACATCGTTTAGGCGTGAGGCAATGCCCTTTTCTCCAGCTATGCGGTAGTCGGCACACGTTTGTTCCAAACTCGTTTTGGGCAATGGTGTGCCGACGGACAATACCGCTTTTACGGAAAATTCTTATGAATGAGGGGATAAAAAACGGGAGTTTATATCAAAATCTCGAATTAAATAGCTACTTTTGCATACGAAGAGTTCTTTGAAGGTTACGCAACGCGCAGAAGGATAATGCAGTAGATAACTAACTAAATCGTAACCTATTACTATCAAGAGCAATTAACCTACGCTCATTTTCAATAAATTACACTCTTTTCGTAACTTCGGGTGGCAAAATTACGAAAAAATGATGGAATAGCCTATCTTTGTAGCGAATATATAAAAAT
>WHHJ01000128.1 GCA_014872655.1 Clostridia bacterium | reverse complement strand
CACTTGGGATTACTTGTTATTCTTGGGTCACATCGTTTTCTTGGGGATTTAAATATCATATCACTAACCAAAGGAAGAGTAAGCCGTTTCTTAGGGTCAGCCAAGTCCTTTTAAACGGAAGATTATTACAGTCTGCTATAATAGACTGTACAGTCCATTGTAGCAGGCTGTACGGTCTACGGTAACGGACTATACAGTCCACTGCCGAAGACTGTAGTAATTCGACTGACAGACAGGCATAATCGAAAAGACGAAAATGGGCTCAGTTGTAATTCTTGGGGGATTAACATTTGTTAATTTCCCTTTATGCATACACCTTTGCTAATCTATACAGAAAGAACCTCTTATCTACTACTCCACGAAATGAAGCCCTAAATGCTTTAATTTTTGCATTAAAAGCTTCCGCAGCAGCATTTGTGCTTCTGTTCACAAAGTAGTTTAATATCCGTTCGTAATGATTCTCAATGGAATTGGCAACAGTAGTGAATGTATCATAACCAAACTCCTCAATTTCATTATACCAAAGTGCCAGTTTGGCACGAGCCACATCTTTATCTGTATAGTCTGAAAATATCTTCCCTAATCGTAGTGCGTAATAGTACACGGATTTTATATCCGGGAATTGTTCAAAGAGTAGTTTGGCTCTTACCTTCTGGCTTTGCAGCCACTTGTCCGGAGCCTTAAACAGCAGGTACCGGCTTCTGGCCAACAACTGTCTGAGTGTATCTCCATTGCTAAACACTTTAGGTTCATAACTTTCCCCCTTGGCTTTAGCTTCCTTGATTTTCCTGTTCTCATCCTTCATTACTTGCCAGCGATAAGCGATCCGAAGGTCTTGTACAGCTTCATAAACTAACTTTGAGACATGGAAACGATCCACTACCTGCATAGCCCCGGGAAAACAACGTTTTGCTATTTTCTGCATACTGCCGGCCATATCAAGTGTAATTTCCTTTACTTGGTTGCGCTTATCGGCATCTATTTTGAGAAGCACATTGATAACATCCTCTGCTTTAGTTCCCTTTACAATAGCTACAATGGTGCCTTTTCGACCATGCTTATCCCGATTGGTAAGGATTGTATATAGTTCGCCTTTGCTTAAAGCCGTTTCATCAATACATAAATGATAACCTATATTTTTAGGATAAAGAATAAAGTCTTCAGCATGTTCCTTCTGATTCCAATTATTGAAATCACTTAAATGTTCTTTGTATTGAGTCTGGAGTTGCTTGCCATCCATACAGTAATGTTCTGCTACACTTTGGCAACTAACCGCATGATTGTCTAAGTAACGCTTTTAAAAAAGCTCCGAACTCAGCTGTTATGCGAGTACCGGAGGCTAATAAGTTCCAATCACGACTATAAGTTTGTCCTGTTTCCGGGTCTTCCCAACGACGCCGCTTGATGCGTAGATATACAGCCTTGCCGCGAACAGGAAAGTCTTGCACTTCTATTTCCGGGAAGAAACCTTTGGAATGTAGATGTAAATGGGAATGCTCTTGAGGAATGGAAGGCTTTTCCTCAAGAAAAAAAATGAAGCAAGTCTCTTGAGAGACATGGTTAACCAGGTCAAAATAGTCAAGCAGGCCTGCAGGAAAGAACAAGCTCAACATCTCCAGTGGAGTGGCAGGGGGTTGAAGGTTCTGTTTCATGCCACAAAGATAGTGTTTTTAACTAATTCCCCCAAGTTTTCAAACTGAGCCGTTGAGCCTTGCGTTCGTTTTTTTGAGTTGACTCAAGGCTCGGCTTTTCTAATTTTTGCAGACATAAAAAAGGCTATCTCAAAGTATATTTTGAAATAGCCTCTTTGTTTTTTCAACATGTAATGTTGTGTGCGCGTGATAGGACTCGAACCTACACGTCTCACGACACCAGATCCTAAGTCT
>WHHJ01000127.1 GCA_014872655.1 Clostridia bacterium | reverse complement strand
TCGTTGCAATAACTTTCTCCGCTGGGTATAATAAAAAAGAACATTCTACAACCTCGATAGTGTCAAATGACCTATGAAAAAACTGAGCAAAAGAAAAAGGCTCAGATGAACCTTGAAAACTGTAGATCTTTTAGGTTGTGGTAGCCCACCGCCACCCTTGACGGTACGAAAAAGAACTGCTGTAGGTTAATCACCGACGGCGAAGAACTCAAGAACAGTTAGAGTTTTTCCATCGATTACAGCAGTGTAGCAGTTCTTTTTCGTGCCATCAAGGGCACACCGCTTTGCGGTGGCTGGGATAATTACCTCTGGCTCTGAATCTAAGAACAGTTAGCGGCTTCGCCGTGTTGCAGGTTCAGAATCGTCTGTTGACCAAGGAAGATGAGAAGCTGCCATTTGCCCAGCATCGTGTCAGCCTGAGACAGCATTTCGACTTCATTTAAGACTTTATAGTTGTTGTGTTTGTGTGGTCTTAGGAAGTTGTAATAAGCAACCCAGAGGGAGAGATCATAGTTGGCTCCATCGATGTTATCAAAGCCGTTGGTTTTACGATAGGAAGCTTTGTATGTACGGTTTAAGCGTTCAATCATCTGCTTGTAAGGTCTGAATTCTTTAGAAACCTCATCGTCATTGGTGAGTCCGATTACCTGTGTGATTTCAAACTTAAACTTATCACCGAATTCATGGAAGAACTGCTGGGCGGCAAGGGGATATGCACTGTAGCCATCTGCAATGAACTTAAAGTTCTTAGGCAGTTCTTTTAGATGCCGGAAGGCCATCCGCATTGCCAGAATGCATGGGCCAACACCACGATTATCAGATACCTGATAGCCGATAACAGAGCGTTTGGCAGCATCCATGATAAACCAGATATAGGTTTTGATACCACGGATTTTGATGTATGTCTCATCAGCAGTAAATACATTGCCAGTTTTGTAATCGTAGTTGTCTACGAAAGGTTTTATGCAGACAGAGGCGGTTTTGCAATAGTTGGCAACTTGCTGGTGTGAGATGCTGATGCCGTGTATGTCCTTCAACGCCTGAGCGGTTTTACGAAGCGATAACCCAAGATTCACTTTGTAGGTAAGACAAAGTGACATGACATGCTGGTCATGTTTACTGAATTTTAGGGAAGAAGCATTCTTGGGAAGAGTGTTTAAATCCATGCGAAAGAAATCTATCTGGAATTCCCGGTAGATGTAATGGAGTTTATATTTGTTCTTGCCATAGTCCTCCTTAAGGTCTTTTTTATCAACCTTGTTTAGATTGTGGAGGTAGTAAGGACATTTTGGATTTACGCATTTGTGGACAACAAAGTGTTTGCGGTCTTTCTTATGAGCCAGCGAGTGATTGCAGTGCGGGCATTTGAGGGAGTAGGACTTTGAAAAACGGTTTTCTTCCGGAGAGAATGCGGTGGAGCATACTTTGCACAGGATCTGTCCTTTTGAACCATTATTCTTGTAGAGATAAGGCTTTGGAGCATTGCAACGTGGGCAGGCACAGTTGTCATCAATATCACATTCAGAACGGCGGCTGACAGGTTTGATTTTCTTGCCATACTTCCATTCGAGGTAAGGAATGTAGTCTTTGTAATCCCATTTTTCGTAATAGATTATTTTTGGGAGCTTATCAATCTTGAATTTTTGATATTTGGGAGAATGGGAATCATCGAAGCCCCACTGCTTAAGGGGAATATATCTGCAGATAAAATTAAAAAGCCAGCAGATTTGTTTATGTTGGTATTGAATAAATAGAAGTAAATAAAGTATAATGTCCATGAGCATTGTCTCCTTGTTGATAATGGTGTTTGTGGTGAACTCATTATACTTCTTTTGGGAGGTCAATGCTCTTTTTATTTGCAAACCTCCAATAAATCAAGGTTTTAAAAGAATTTTAGAACAATAAAATGGGTAGTTTTTGACACTACCGGATTCACAGAGAAGGCAGAAATATGAAATATGTAATTTTCGATATGGATGGTGTCATCGTAGACACGGAGCCGGAATACAGAAGACGTACAAAAAGCTTTTTTGAAAGTATGGGAT
>WHHJ01000126.1 GCA_014872655.1 Clostridia bacterium | reverse complement strand
CCCCTCACGGTTGAACTCTTTGCCGGAAACCTTATCCGTAAAAATGCGGCTGCACCCTGCCTTATACAGTGCGTCTTCCTGAGAAGAAAGGTTCTGCTCTCTTGTGCTGACTCGTGCATATCCTATTTTTTCACTCATAAGTCCAAATTAAACTTTATTTTCCAAAGTTAAAGAATTTGGACTTAAAAAGCAAGAAAAAACGTCTTATTTATAATGAATAAGACATTTTTCTTGCAGTCCACATTAGACTATACTTTAATTTGGACTGAAGGAAATACCGCAACATAACCCAAAGAACCAGCCAACGGACATCAGGATTCAGAAAAAAGCAGAAACCTTGCATCAGGCTTAGAGTTACTTTTGTACGGAATGTTGGCGATACCCCTGTCAAGGGGGAGCCTAATACCCCGATTTGGCAAAAAAAACGACAGCGGTTTTACAAAATCGAGCCACAGCAAGCTGTTTTTTAGCACAGGAACAACCTCCAGAAACAGCACACAGAACAATTTACTAAAATTAGTAGATTAGTATATACTACTTTTAGTATTAAATAAATCCTGCAATCTTTTGAAATATCTTTCAGAAAGATTATCTTTGTGAAAGATATATTTTAAGAGATATGGAATTTAAAGACTTTATAGATAGAAAAGACTATCTGGAAAGGGTAAACAACGCCCTGCAAAGAGAAAAGCCGCAGTTCATCGTCATTTACGGACGCAGAAGAATAGGCAAGTCGAAACTTATCAGGGAAATCATGGACTGGAAGCGAAAAGACATTTATTTTTTAAGCGACCAGACCAATGAGGCAAACCAGCGTATGCTGTTTGCCAAAACAGCCACAATGGTCGGTATGGAAGACTTCGACAAGGTTACATATCCAGATTGGGAAACACTTTTGCGTGCCTTGAACCGTCAGGTTGCGGAAAACAGCACTGTCTGCCTTGACGAGTTTCCGTATCTGGTAAAAAGCTGCCCTTCTCTGCCATCCGTCATACAAAAGCTGCTCAACGAGAAATGCCTGAAGTTCAATCTTATCCTCTGCGGTTCTTCACAACAACTGATGCAGGGCTACATATTGGATAGGAAAGAACCTCTATACGGACTGGCAGATGAAATCATACGCCTCACACCTATACCCGTACAATATATAGGACAGGCACTTGGTTGTGATGCCCAAAAAGCAATAGAGGAATATGCGGTATGGGGTGGAATACCACGATATTGGGAATTGAGAGCCGACTACAAGGACAATGAAACGGCAATCGAAAAACTGCTGTTGGATAACAAGGGATTTTTAGCGGACGAACCAATACGCCTGTTAAGGGACGATATGCGTGATACCGTGCAAGCGTCCACCCTGCTTTCAATTATCGGCAACGGAGCAAACCGCCTCTCTGAAATAGCCGGACGGGTAGGTAAGGAAGCCACCCAGATAACAGAACCTTTAGGCAAACTGAGAGAGCTGGGATATATACGCCGGGAAGTGCCATTCGGCGAGGACGAGAAAAAAAGCAAAAAAGGGATATACCGTATCAACGACAGCCTGCTGGAGTTCAATTACAGGTTTGTCGCACCCTACAAATCCATTTTGGAACTGGAACGGACAGAAACCGTGCTATCCATCATAAAAACACAATTCTCCGGGTATGTAGGGGAGTGTTGGGAGCACCTTTGCCGCCAATATGTAAGCGGTAACATCATTGACGGCATAGTATATAATATGGCTTCACGGTGGTGGGGTAAGATCTTCACGGAAGAAAACAAGGAGGGTGCAATGGTGGAACTTGATGTGGTGGCTGAATCAATAGACAGAAAACATATCCTCATAGGTGAATGTAAATGGACTAACAAGGAAGATGCACAAAGGCTTGTAAATTCACTTGAAGCAAAGATAAAATATCTGCCATTTATCAAAAAAGGGCAAAGCGTTCACATTATGCTTTTCTTGAAAAACGAGCCACATAACAAGGACGCTGCACGGATTATATATCCGTCTGACATCGTAAAAACAGAATGAAGAACAACACTTTAAATTAAATACTAAAATTAGTAGATTAGTATATACTACTTT
>WHHJ01000125.1 GCA_014872655.1 Clostridia bacterium | reverse complement strand
ATAATATACTCAACCCGTTGTACAAAAATACGGACAGCGGCTCGGTTACAGCCTTTTTTTCAGCATTTATGCAGGCTTAGTTTTGTCCACCACAAAAAGGGGGGCTGTCGCATTAACGATAATTTTTCGTTAATGCGACAATCCCCCATGCCTCTGATATTATGCCACGCCCCACGATTTGACCAAAAAATTTTAAAATAGTAAATTATTTATTTAACGTCCCGAATTTTCACTTTCGGGACGTTACCTCTAAAAGCACCTAGGGGTGTTTTGCTGTATAATAATCTTGTATTTTGGCTATGCAGTAGTAGAAAGGAGATGTAGATTATGACTACTCCAAAATACAAGCACTTTAAGTTCGAAGATCGTTATGTGATTCAGGAATTTCTCAGATTGAACTACTCTTTCACTGCTATCGCCAATCGTCTGAAAAAAGATCGACGTGCTGTCTCTAAAGAAATTCTTAAGCACCGTTTCCTTAAGGTGGGAGCCAACAAGCGTAAACTTGACTGCACCAAGCCAGACAAACCTCCTTACGTCTGCAATGGCTGCCTTAACAAAACATCCTGCAAACAAAACCAATACATATACGAGGCTTCTATCGCTCAGAACGAATACGAAAAGACTTTAAGACAGGAACGCAGCAGACTTCAGGTATCTAAAGAAACCATCGCTGCAATTAATGACATTATCGTTCCTCTCATGACTGAAAAGCATCACAGTGTAAACCACGTCTTTGCCGCTCATCCGGAACTCCTTCCTATGTCCAAGTCCACCTTCTACAAGTACATAGACTTAGGTATTCTGAATGTAAAGAATATTGACTTGCAGCGCAAAGTTCGTTACAGAGTGAAAAAAGAATACGATTACACAAGAGCCAAAACCAAAGACAATGGTATTAAGCTCGGTCGTTTCTACCGTGACTTTCAGGATTTCCTTGAGCATAACCCTAATGCTTCCATCGTTGAAATGGATACCGTTATCGGCACCCAAGGCGGAAAAGGCGGAAAGTGTTTTCTTACACTTCTATTCCGTTCCTTTAATCTTATGGTTATCAAGGTTTTACCTTACAGGAGATCTATTCATGTCACCGAAGTATTCGAGAAATTAAAAGAATCTCTTGGTGATGAAGAATTTTCCAGACTTTTTCAGGCCATAATCACTGATAACGGCAGCGAATTCTCTGACCCCGAAAGCATTGAAATCTCTACTAAAACGGGAGAAAAGCTGTCCTCAGTCTTTTATTGCGACCCTAACTCTTCCTGGCAGAAGGGCTGTATCGAAAAAAACCACCAATACATTCGATACATTTTGCCTAAAGGAACTTCATTCGCAGGTATTTCGCAACAGGATGCAGACGTTATTGCTTCACACATTAACAGCACCCCTCGACTTGTCCTGAACAACCAATCTCCCTACGAAGCCGCTATTGGCTTCATAGGTAAGGATAGCATGGATTTACTCGGAATTCAAAGGATTGATAATGACGACGTCGATTTATCGATACGAATTTTGAACAGGTAAAACCATCTTGCGCAAGGATGATATGTTTTTAATCGTGAGCTTTTATGCCGCGAAAGCCTCTTGATAATGAGCGTAGGCATGGCAAGCTATCTTGCTATGGCGAAGAGGTGCCATAGGTTGTCCTCTCCGCCCTGAGCCATAATTCCATGCCGACGGAGGCTCGTTGTCAAGAGAACCGTGGAATAAATGCTCACACAGATTCTCAAATTAATTAAGATAACTATGGAACAT
Organism: Clostridia bacterium; assembly: GCA_014872655.1. Classification (GTDB taxonomy): domain Bacteria; phylum Bacillota; class Clostridia; order Oscillospirales; family UBA644; genus UBA644. The sequence continues at coordinate 395 of WHHJ01000125.1, read as the reverse complement.
TTCTGCATAGTCAAAAGCGTATTTTTTATATCTCTGTAGCGGGACTTTACCTGTATTCGTTTTTTGAAATATCAACGTCCCGTCTGTTTGCCATGCGTTTTTTTACGTCTAGCAGCCCAAAGTCATCCCTTTTTACCCCTTTTTCATGCCCCGCAGCCCTTGAAAACAGGGACGTTATCTCTAAAATGCCATCTCACCCCTTACCTGGGACGTTATCTCTAAAACTAACGATTTCTTGATTCGGCGATGGAAATGCCTGCTTTTTTCTGAAGCATGATTTTAAAGGACGCACCATAGGTTGACAGGAATATTTTCTTATAACTATAATATATCTGTAAGCAAATTCAGATATAATGAATCGAAAAAATAAAAGGGGAAACAGATGAAAAATAAAT
>WHHJ01000124.1 GCA_014872655.1 Clostridia bacterium | reverse complement strand
GAGCAGACCTTTGACGCTTATCTCTATCAGTTGGTAGAAAGCAAACAGAAATTCATATCCCAGATAATGACGAGCAAAAGCCCTGTCCGTTCTGCCGAAGATGTGGACGAGGTTGCTTTGTCTTTTGCGGAGGTCAAAATGCTTGCCACAGGTGACGAGCGTTTTAAGGAGAAAATGGACTTAGACATTCAGGTTTCTAAGCTCAGAGTGCTGAAACAGAGCTATCTGTCCGAGCATTACGACCTTGAGGACAGGATACTCAAATACTTTCCTCAGACCATTGCGGAGTACGAGCAGCGTATTGTCTGCTATGAAGCAGACACAGCTCTTGCCGAACAGCACAAGCCGCAGGGCGAGGAAAAGTTCTGCCCGATGACCCTGCGTGGTATCCGCTATTCCGAAAAAGCCGCCGCAGGCGAAATGCTCCTTGCGATTTGCAAGGAATATCCCTTGTCTGCACCTACTGAAATCGGCTCCTACCGTGGCTTCAAAATGGAGGTTTTCTATGATACGGTGGGTACGCATTACTGCCTTAACCTCTGCGGGAAAGCAAAGTACAAGGTAGAATTAGGCTCTGACCCTCTGGGAAACCTGACCCGAATTGAAAACGAGCTTGCCAAGCTCCCCGCCCGATTGGAAGCCGCAAAGACCAAACGGACGGAAACCATCGCACAACTTGAAACCGCAAAAGCCGAGGTGCAAAAGCCTTTTGCCTTTGAAGAAGAACTGAAAGAAAAATCGGAACGGCTGAACGCTCTCAATATCGAGCTTAATCTGGATAAGAAAGACCCTGCCGTGCTTGACACAGAGCCAGAACAAACCGAGGAACAGCCCGAAAGAAAATGTGTAAATCGTGAGAGATAAAGCAGTTTGCAGATTTGTATTGCATTATTTGGGGCAGTATAATAATGACAGATAGAACAAGTCGGAGGTGCAAAAGATGTCTGGTGAATTCAGATTTGAAACCTTTGTAGATACCCACAGCAACATTTTTAATGAGTATTTAAGCTCTATTATCGCTCATCTTTCCAAAGAAAATGAGGAATATAAAACCGTTCAAGACGAGATTGAGAGCTTATATCAGCAGTATCCCAAAGTGTTGGGTGTGTTCGATGCGGAACAAGCGACGGAACTGACAAAGGAAGAATGTACGGCGGTTATTAAAGTGACGGAGTTGAAAAACAGGCTTACCGATATGGAATTGCAGTCAGTTTACTTCCGTGGCTGCTATGACAGCGTTGGGTATCTCAAAAAAGCAGGAATATTATAATCGACAAAAGCGGCATTGGCGTGAAGCTGATGCCGCTTGTTACATAGCCGTATGAAAAAACGGCAAGATAAAAATAAAGGAAATTGAAAAGTGCATCATTACAGGCTATAATAAAAAATAGATTTGAAAGTTGTGTCAGCACCGCTGTCACAATTTGAAAGAAAGGTTGTGTTTGAAATAGTAGACAATGAAACGATAAATAAAGGTTATTAAAATAAGTAAAGCAACAAATTCAAATTTGTGAGGATAAGAGAGATGATTATTTTAATTATAGGAGCATCGCATACAGGAAAAACCGTACTTGCTCAAAAATTACTTGAAAAATATAAATACCCCTATTTTTCGATAGACCATTTGAAAATGGGGTTAATTCGTAGCGGCTACACGAAACTCACGCCCGAAGATGATAATGAACTTGAAGCGTATATGTGGCCTATTATTCGTGAGATGATAAAAACCGCTATAGAAAACAAACAAAATCTTGTTATTGAAGGTGGATATATCCCTTTCGATTGGAAAAAAGATTTTACAGAAGAATATCTTGATAATATCAAATTCTATTGTCTCGTGATGAGCAAAAACTATATCAAAAATCACTTCGACAATATAAAAAAATACGCAAGTGCTGTAGAAAATCGTATAGATGATGATTGGTGTACGATGGAAAGTGTCTTACAAGATAATGCACAGTTTTTAGAACTTGCAAAAAAGCATAATGCGAATTATATACTTATTGATGATAAGTATGAAATCAACATTGATTTATGATGACAACTTCCATTTTTTAACTGCAATGAAATATAGTTTTTACATAGCCGAGAGGTTTTCTTAACCGAAAATCCCTCGGCTTTTTCTATTTCAGGAGGTGATTTTATTGAATGAGAACTAA
>WHHJ01000123.1 GCA_014872655.1 Clostridia bacterium | reverse complement strand
TCCGATGCAGACGGTGACGGCATCTTCAACGCTAAGACCGATAAGCTCGTTGGCACGCTTCAGGAAGGCGACACCGGCGTTTATACGCTGGATTTCCTCCCTTACGGAAAATTCTTCCTACACGAGGACAAGGCTCCTGAGGGCTTCGTACAGGACAACATCTACTATCCGTTTGAGATTAAAGAAGACGGGCAAATCGTAAACTTTGAGACTGTTCCCGGCAAAGATTTCCCGAACAAGCCGATCAAAGGCACTGTCACCACCACAAAGGTGGATGCTACCAACCCGCAGCACAAGCTTTCCGGTGCAGTGTTTGAAATCTACCGCGATGCAGACGGTGATGGCCGCTACACAGAGGGTGTAGATACGCTCATCGGCCGTATGGATGAAATAGGAACCGGCTTCTATTCCCTCTCCGACCTTGTTTACGGAAAATACCTTCTTTACGAAGCACAGGCTCCGGCTAACTTCGTGCGCGATACGATCTACTATCCGTTCTCTATCACAGAAGACGGCCAGACCGTGACGTTTGAAACAATCCCGGGCAAGGACTTCCCCAATAGCCCTGTTCCTAACCGCCCGAAGACCGGCAGCAGCCGCAGTGTTCTTCCCTACATTGCTTTTGCCGGTTCTGCTTTAGGTTTGACTACCGTACTTCTGGTTCGCCGCAAAAAGAGCAGATAAGTTTTAAATAGCATTGCAAAAAGCAAGAGCGCCCGGATTATCCCGAGCGCTCTATGTGCAATGCAAATCTAGTATTTACTTTTTTGTATTTTCTTTATTTTGCTGTTCCTTTTTATTCGCAATTCTTATCAGAAAGGAACTCTATTATGCACAAACTATTTATATACGCAAAGCTGTTCCATATTGGCCTATTTATTATAAACCTATCTTGCCTCATATTCAACATTTATAAAATCTTCACTCACACTTCAACCAGCAACAGTATTTTCATCTACTTATTAGGAGCTATAATCTGCGCGCTCGGAACACTCATAACTTTCATTCTAATGATTCGGGAATTACTAAAATAAATTCAAACAACGATGCACATAGAATACACAAATCACCCCCAGTGCTCTATACCAGATTTGATTTGTCTTCAATTCAATTTTACCCATGCAGAGCGAAAAAGCCTACTATTGCCGGATAGCAGGTTTTTTTAATGCAGGAAGACCGGTCGCTACCCCGGCAGGGCCTGCTAATTTAGTTTTAAAGGAAGGAACCCCATGGTATCAAAAGAGTTTTTTGGATTTATATCGTCACACTGCGGGAACGTAGTTGCATGGCTACTGGTTTTACTGCCATTTTTTCATCTGACTTTTATAATTGGTCGATTTATTTGCTATTTATTTCGAGAGTATAAAATTGTATCACAGGTGATAGGGCATGATAGCGATACACCTCTTTGGATGGTAGCTTTTGAGCTATCCTGTATGGATATTTACCCAAGCATTATGCTATATGCTCTGCTTTCTATGTTTTACTTTGATGTTAAACTCGGTGCAATACTGACAATGGTTTCGGTAATTGTATTTTTAATTTTCCTACTTGATAAAGCCGTAACAGCGAAAAAGGATGTCGGGTTTTATGTGAGTTTCCTTATAATAGGAATGGTAGTCGCGACGGGAATTCTTTATCACTTTTTTGGTTCATAATTTTCATCAATGCGATTGAGTATATCCGCAACAGGTATAGTAGCTCTAAACGAACAATGAGGGCAAGTAAATTCCATGCCAAAGTTTTTGCCGTCTTTGATTTTTAGTGGAGTTCGAAAAGTTGTTTTGCAATGTGGGCATGGTAATGCCTTTATTTTATAGGATTTTTTTCGATCTCTATTGTAAATACATGCGCCTAGATGCCGTGCTTTATGTAACGTAATTACGTTCCGAAAAGCTGAAAAACTTACAGCTCCAAAACAAATTATAGCTATCAGTTCTGCGATTAAGAAGTAGTAGGGAGCTGTATTGTGCTCAATAAAAGCCTCATATAGTATTTTCCCAAGTTTTAAAACTGCGTTTTCACCTAATCGGTTAAAAAGAAAATCCACAATAGTGACACCAGAAGCTACTGCTCCCAAAACAGCAAAAATTTCCTCACGTTTCATAAAGTTAGTAGACTTCCCTTTTTCAATTACATCGCTTGCGCGATATTGTCGAGAACCATTGTCATTTGAAATAGCGGTATTTATAACGATTTGTCCTGAATTTTTAATGTTGTTTAAGTCGTTTTTAATTTGATTTTTCATGTTTTACCTCGACCCCTACAATCATAGTATTTTGAAGAATTATCATAGATATTGTAGCGCACTCGAGTTTATAAATCAATATATATTTAAGAAGCCCATGCAGAGCGAAAAAGCCTACTAT
>WHHJ01000122.1 GCA_014872655.1 Clostridia bacterium | reverse complement strand
AATGCTCATGTGCCATAAAGTAACACACAAGAAGTTGATAGACAACAGCCCGTTATTCCGTAAAAATTTCAAAGTAGAATTTCATGGAAGCCATACAAATTGTGTGGCTTCTTTTGCTTAATAAGCAAAGATAAATTTTCTAATACCCTATTGACAAAAGCGTTTGCCTTGAATATAATGTACTTGTACGATAAGTACATTATAGAACAAAGGAGGGGCGTTGTGGAAATTATCATAAGCAGTAATACGAGCAAGCCAATTTATGAGCAGATAACTTCACAGATAAAAGCCATGATTATGAGTGGCGAGTTAAAAACCGGCGATCCTATTCCCTCTATGCGGGCGCTGGCAAAGTCCATTCATGTGAGTGTTATTACCGTTCAAAAAGCGTATGAAGATTTGCAAAGGGACGGTTTTATTGAAACAACGGTAGGCCGAGGAAGTTTTGTGTCGGCACAGAACAAAGACTTTTATCAGGAAGAACAGCAGAGATTGGCCGAAGAACATTTGCAAGAGGCCGCCGATATTGGGCGGATAAGTGGAATATCGTTGGAAAAACTGATTGAATTACTGACGATATTTTATCAAGAGGAGGATTAACTATGAACGCTATTTTGCAGGTTGAGAACTTGACAAAGCAATACGCCGATTTCAAGTTAGACCATGTTTCGTTTTCGGTTCCGAAAGGAACAATCATGGGGCTTATTGGCGAAAATGGAGCCGGAAAAAGCACAACTATCAATGCTATTCTTGATTTAATTCATAAAGATGATGGAACAGTTACTTTTTGGGGGCAGGAATTATCGTCCACAAAACAAATCAAAGAGGATGTTGGCGTAGTGTTTGACGGAATTAACTTCTATGAAACGCTCACTCCGGCCAAAGTCGGGAAAATTGCTGGTGCTGCCTACAAACAGTGGGACGGCCATCTGTTTCAAGACTATCTAAAGCGGTTTCAACTTCCAGCGGATAAGGAAATTAAATCTCTGTCCAAGGGAATGAAGATGAAGTTGTGTATTGCCGTCGCCCTTTCCCATAACCCCAAGCTACTGATTTTGGACGAAGCGACAAGCGGCCTCGACCCTGTAATGCGTGATGATATTCTTGATGTATTTCTTGAATTTGTTCAGGACGAAAATCATTCCATTTTGATGTCCTCGCATATCACAACAGATTTAGAAAAAGTCGCAGATTACATTACATTTATCCATCAGGGCAAGGTTCTTTTTTGTAAAACGAAAGATGAACTTCGTTATAACTATGGTATTATCCGCTGTGGCGCAGCACTGTTCGACCAGCTCGATAAAGCGGAAATTCTGGCTTACCGCAAAGATGATTATCAATGGAATGTGCTGGTAGCTGACAAGGAAAAAGCCCGGAGGAAATATAAAAATGCCGTAGTGGACGACGCAACAATCGACGATATTCTGCTGCTGTATGTGAAAGGAGAGCAAGCAAAATGAAAAGTCTTGTTTTGAAAGATTTATTTAATATCGGCCACAATGCGAAATCTATGCTATTCATCCTTGTGGTTTTTGCCGTTGCGCTTATTCCGTTTTCCGGCGTAGAAGGCTATATTTTTGTATGTGCGATTTTGTGCAGCATGATGATTGTAACAACCTTTTCTTTTGATGACAGTTCTAAATGGACACGGTATGCTATGATAATGCCAGTTTCCAAGAAAGAATTGGTTGCTGGAAAATTTATGGTGCTGGCTATCTTCTGCGCCATTGGCAGCCTCTTTGGGCTGATTATTGGTTTTATCGGTGGCCTAATCACACATAAAATCGTACTCGACATAGTAGGGATTGGAGAGCTTCTGTTTTTGACACTCGTTGCATGGGTAATCTCCCTTATTTTTGGAAGTATGTCAATTCCTCTTGTGTTCAAGTTTGGCGCAGAAAAAGGCCGTGTTCTGCTATTAGTATCATTCCTCATTCCGGCAGGGATTTGCTTTGGAATATATCAGCTTCTTACTATGCTGGGAGTTGCATTGACAGACCAGATTGTATTTATTCTTCTCTGCTGCTCACCGCTTCTGGCGTTGGCATGGTGCTATGTGATGTATCAAATCAGTTATCGCATTTTTGTAAAGCAAGAGCTTTGATTTCTATTGGGAGGTATCTATATGGGAAGCAGAAGATTTGAAATTACTGAAACCGCAGGAAGTGTGAAAGGCTTTTATGTGGTAGTGGACAGAGAAACCGGGGTCAATTACCTTGTGGCAAAGTTTGGAACTGGCGGGGGTATTTGTCCCTTGATTGACAAAGACGGAAAACCGATTATCAGCGAGTAGCAAAGCCAGCCGAGCCAGTCAACGGTCAAGATAAACAGCGCATACTGCGCTGCCGTTGACAGCCCCGCCCGCCTTTGCAGATAGGCAATCAAGGGGCGACAGCAAG
>WHHJ01000121.1 GCA_014872655.1 Clostridia bacterium | reverse complement strand
GAATTTTACACGCCTTTAGTCCCGAAAGGACATGATTTTTTGCAGACTATCGGCTCTCTTGCACAAGCAAGGCAGGACGGGACGGCGACGTGCGAAGCGAAAGGCGACGGCACGGACTAGCCGTTGCTGGTGTGGCGTTAGCCACGCCAGCAGGTAAAACCCCTCGGTATCTAACAGAGGGGTACGTTTGCAAATGGACAATAGACAAAAAACATAGGAAACATAAGGCTTATCGCATAGTTTCCTTGCAAAATTCAGATGTGAAGTCGCCTTAAAAAACTTCACACTTTACAGATTGGGGGTATGGTTCTGAATGAAGAACAATGGATAAAAGAATTACGGGAGAAACGGATTGCTTACGGTATCTCACAAGGCAGGCTGGCGGTGGCTTCTGGTATCACAAGGGAATATCTCAACAAGATAGAAAGCGGAAAAATGAAGCCGTCAAAGGAACTTCTTAATACTCTGCAAAAGGAACTGGCAAAGTTCAATCCAGAAGCACCGCTTACCATGCTGTTTGATTATGTAAAAATCCGTTTTCCCACGCTGGATATACAGCACATCATCAAAGATATATTAAAACTGAATATCAATTATATGCTCCATGAAGATTACGGACATTACAGTTATACGGAGCATTATTCTTTAGGGGACATCTTTATCTATACGTCGGCTGACGAAGAAAAAGGTGTCCTTTTAGAGTTAAAGGGGCGTGGTTGCCGACAGTTTGAAAGTTACCTGCTGGCACAGCAAAGAAGCTGGTATGACTTTCTCATGGACGCACTCGTAGACGGTGGCGTGATGAAGCGTATCGACCTTGCTATCAACGACCATACGGGCATTTTGGATATTCCAGAGCTTGCGGAAAAATGCAGGAAACGGGAATATATCGGAAAGTCCAGAAGTTATAAGTTTTACCAGTCGGGCGAGCTTATCAAGCACAGAGAGGACGACAGAGAATATATGGGACGTACCCTTTATCTTGGGTCGCTGAAATCAGATGTGTATTTTTGTATCTATGAAAAGGACTATGAGCAGTATGTCAAGTTAGGGACACCTCTGGAAGAAGCCGACATTATCAACCGTTTTGAGATACGGCTTCGCAATGAACGTGCCTATTATGCAGTACGAGATTTGCTGACGTATTATGACGCAGAGCAGACCGCCTTTTCTATCATCAACCAGTATGTGCGGTTTGTTGATGAAGAACCAGACAAGCGAAAAAATGACTGGAAACTCAATGACCGCTGGGCTTGGTTTATCGGCGATAACAGACAGAGCTTGAAGCTGACGACAAAGCCAGAGCCTTACACCTTAGACCGTACATTGCGTTGGGTACAAAGGCAGGTAGCACCGACCTTGAAAATGCTGAAAAAGATTGATAAAGGAAACGGTACAGACTACATGGAAACAATCGAACAGCAGGCAAAGCTCACAGAAAAGCATGAAATGATAATCAAACAGCAGACGACCCCTGCAAAAGATTTAGTAGAAAGTTAGGAGTGATAAAAATGTGGGTATTATTAAAAGATTTCCTGCTGGTATCTATGGGAATGGGTATCGGTGTAGTCTTGATGTGTATTTTGAATGTCGGCAAAGAAGCTGACTATGAAATGAAACAATTAAAAGAAAGCGAGGACAATTAAATGAATTTCGGACAAAATTTGTATCAATGGTTTTTATCAAACGCACAGAGCTTAGTGCTTATGGCGATTGTGGTTATCGGTATCTACTTAGGGTTCAAGCGTGAGTTTTCCAAACTTATCGGCTTTTTGGTAGTTGCCTTGATTGCTGTCGGCTTGGTATTCAATGCTGGCGGTGTGAAAGATGTACTGTTAGAGCTGTTCAATAAGATTATCGGTGCATAAAATTTTATTGTAGTGCTGATATAGGAATGGTATAATTTTCAAGAAAGGTAATCAAATAATGATTATCTAAAATGACAAAGATAAAAACGCAAAGCATTTTATTATGTGAGAGCTGGTAGGTAGCCCAGCCGTCCTATGTTTATAGGGTAAGTAACCTGCCCCTCCGGGTTGTCCGTTCTTTGTTTGGAAATAAACAAGGAGGGATTGATATGAAGACAATAAAATGTAAATTGACTGTGTATTTTGCAGAACCTTTTTGGGTTGGAGTTTTTGAAAGAATTTGTGATGGAAAACTTTCCGTAGCAAAGGTAACATTTGGTGCAGAGCCAAAAGATTACGATATTCAAGAATTTGTGTTGAAACATTATTATGATTTACAATTTAGTCCAGCAGTTGAAACGATTGTAAAAAAGGATAAGAAAAATCCTAAAAGAGTTCTTAGAGATGTAAAGAAACAATTACAGAACAATGGAATTGGGACAAAATCGCAACAAGCTTTAAAATTACAACATGAATTAAAAAAAGAAGAATATAAACTG
>WHHJ01000120.1 GCA_014872655.1 Clostridia bacterium | reverse complement strand
ATTTTTAATCATACTCCTTTTGATGATTTATGTCAATGCCTTTGGTTCAGGTGTAACCGTTTATTTTATTTGTGTTTGTCAGAAAACTCATCCAGGATTTAGTCTTTGACCCCTGTCAGAACCTAGTCGGGGAATTATGGTGCAGGATATTCATCGGTTGATTTTAATATGTAAAACTTATTTGCAGTACGAGTTTGTATTTTATTAAGAAAAGATTTATTGCACTTTTTTGTATTGATCTGCATTTCTTTATGCAAAGCGCTATAAAGAAGTTCGTTCTATTGTTCGGTGCACGTATGGTGATTGGATTGTGCAGCAATTTTCTAACAGAACAATATATCGTTCTGCATGGGAAAGGCAGCCGAGATTTTCGGCTGCCTTTATGGGTTCGTTTTTTATTTGGCCTATTGGACTGCAATTTTTGCAATGGCAAGTACGTCGGCAAATTCAATGGATCCTGTCATGTTGATATCACCTTTCTGAATTTGCTTTGGAGTCGGTGTTTTGAGCCTTGCGGCAAATTGAACTGCCAACAACACATCGTCCAAACGCACTTGTCCGTCCTCGGTGACATCTCCGGTTGCCGGATTTTGGACAAAAGGATCCGTAAACATAAAGTACCAGAAATTCCGACCGTCGTTTACAAAGTCTTTGTTGGGGATGGGATCATGTTTGACTCCGAAATCGGGATATCTTTCTTGAGCAGCAAGTTCTATCTCTGCGCCGCTGGCCAGTTTGAAATGTTGCAGACTGCCGATGTAGACGTAGGGAAGAAGGGCCCACCCAAATTCCTCAACCCGGGACTGAAAGAATTCTTTCGGAATATAAATTTCTCCCCGATCTAAATCATATGTAAAATAGCCTTCCGGTACATAGAAAGAGGTAATATATTCTTCGTCTAACCCGTCCTGAAAAGGTTTTGCATAAAATACAAATTCGATAATCTCCGTAATGCGGCTGCTGCCGGTTCCGTTTTGGAATTTTAATACAATATCAGAGTCCCAGTTTACCTCGATAACCTGATTGATTACGTGCGAGCCGATGAAGTCGTTTTCGACTGCAAGCTTCACTTTTCGGCTGACTGTTTGTTTTCCGGTTGTCGTATTAACAAAGGTAATTGTGGTCGAATAAGTCCCTGCCGTGATATCAATATCCCAGGGCATGGTAATTTCCAGTAGTTCATTGTAATGGTTCAGATCGCATAAAGATTTTTTATCCAGTCCATCAATCTGAAAAATGACCTCGTCTGCTCCCAGCCATGCATTCCCAAATTCATCAAATGGGATTTTAGCGGTATGTCCTGGGGTGTACGGCACTGTATAAGAATCACTTCCGGCCGCCCATGTACTGATCGGCAGCAGAGAGATGGTGATCACAGCAGTTAATAAAAAAGAGAACCATTTTTTCTTTTTCATGATAAGCCTCCGGATTTAATAACATTTTTTATTGAGTTTAATTATACATCTTTTCTCTGATAATGTCAATGTTTTTTGCTGTAAAACAATCCGTTTTACCGTATCTCAAAAATAAATCTGCGCCGCCTGTTTTTGTTTTTAAAAAGGGGAAGAGGGGATTGTCTTTATCCGTATGCCGGTGCTTGATATTTGTTGTTTCAGATGGCATGAAAGAATTTTCTGTACCGGTCCCCGATCATTCGACATCTCTCAAAAAACAAAAAACTTCTTGCTTTTTGAAAAGTACGGTCGACATAAAAGGTTTAAATCGTTTGATTGATGTTACAGAGAGATGCTCTGAACAGGTAAGACTATGATATGTATGGATAAAGGCAGCCGAATTTTTCGACTGCCTTTGTTGATTTTATTTAGAGAACTTACTGGATTGCAATTTTTGCAATGGCAAATACAGCTGCAGGACTTTTTTCATTTTTCCCTATTTCTGTTTGATGCGTTTGGTTGATATTTTAACGGATCTTCTTCGGGAAGAAAAGATAAAGAGATGCCTCTAGGAGCCTTCTCTGTTTGTGTCATATTGATCAAAGTCCTTGTTTCGCGGGGCACCGTCTCAGCGGAAATAATATGGTGCGGTAAAGGTGTGGGGCCGCCATCCTTTACTCGATGAGCTTGATTAAGATCCCTCCTGTGGATCGGGAATTGTTTGGGCGCCACGTAACTTTTTTGTGTCGGGAGTAGTCCCACTACGGAAAAATTGGCCTCGGTCATAATGTTCTTTCTTTGCCAAACGTGGGGCTTGTTCTGTCTTAATAATTTTTTTAATCAAAATTTTTTAACTGCGGTGCACCTTGGCTAAAGAATGATTTGATTTAACGATCCTCTAAAACGACAAAACTCTCAAACAAGACAACACCTGCCCCGAAGGTGAAAACTTCTTTACCATCTAAAAGAACAATCTCTCAAACATTCTGACTGTCATTGCCATTTGGGCAGCAATTTATTTTTTCTTCAAACCAATGTGTTGTTTGCCTCCCTGCGTGGGAGAAAATGTTGTTTATCACTATTGATTTACCATCTAAAACAACACGACTCTCAAACTACTGTCTTTCGTTACATTAACG
>WHHJ01000012.1 GCA_014872655.1 Clostridia bacterium | reverse complement strand
CTGCAGATAATCCTAAAGCCAAACTAAGTAAAAAGGCTTTTTTCATGATATCGTTAATGGTAGAAGCCTCTTCCTTTCGTCCCATGGCCTCGGCGACAACACGCGTCACGGACATACTGATGCCCGAAGTGGCAAAGGTCGTGGCCAAGATATAAACCGAAGAAATCAATTCAAACAGACCTAACCCGTCTGTTCCGAGCACGCCGGATAAGTATAACTGAAATGCCAGGCCGACCACTTCCAACAGGATGTTGGTAAGTCCTAATCCCGCTGCATCGGCTAATAATTTTTTTCTGCCTTTTAACTTCAACTTTATTTCACCTCTGCCTTATTCTATATGAAAGAGTGACCGACTATGAAAAATTCGGCAAAAAAAACACCAAAATCCGTTTTTTTGTGCGCCGCAATTTCCGGCATACTGATGTGCCTGAGCTTTACGTTTGATTGGCTATGGCCGCTTTGTTTTTTTGCATTGGTACCTATGCTGACCGCTCTGTTTTACCAAAATGACAGAAAATTCGGTATTCAAAAGAGTATCTTTCTATACATATTCTGTTATTATGTTCCGATGATGCTGTGGCTGTACAGCCTGTACCCGCTGACACGGTACGGAATCGGAAATGTTTTATCCGCCGTTTTACTGACGTTAGGCATTTTGGCAATTGCAGCGATTGAGGGATTGATTTTTGTGATTGCATTTTTGCCCTATCAAGCTTTACGGCGTTCGGTCATTCCGTTACCGATCACGTTTGCACTGCTGTATGTGTTTGCAGAATTTCTGCAAGCGGTTGCCGGGGAATTTTCTTTTCCATGGGGAAGACTGGGCACCCTTGTTTGTTCTTTTACACCATTTATTCAATCGGCAAGCCTTTTTGGTACACTGTTTTTATCACTGCTGATTGTATTAATCAATGGGCTGCTGGCCTACGCCATTGTTTTTTTGATACGAAAAACTCGCTACATCAAGCCGATCGGATGCCTGCTTGCCGCGGTTCTGATTTTTTCGGCCAACATCGGTTATGGATACTATCGCATTCATACAGCCACTCAACCCCAACAAACGATTCGTGTTGCCATTGTACAAGGTAATTTGGGGTCCATCAAAAAATGGGACACCACGTTATCTGAAACTCTCTCTACCTATAACACATTAACCCGGCAAGCTCTCGAAAATTTTGATGCCGATCTTGTGCTTTGGCCGGAAACTGCGGTGCCAATATATTCGGATAATCCGGCGGTTGCTTTGGTGAAAGAGACCGCACAGCAGACCCAAACCATCATTGCAACCGGCATCTTTACCCGAGACACCGACAACCCGGATGTGGAATATAATTCGTTAGTGGCTTTTTATCCGGACGGGCGACAATCCGAGCCATACAGCAAACAAAAGCTGGTGCCGATGGGCGAATACATTCCGTTTTCCGACTGGATTGATGCTCTGCGGATTCAGACACCGTATCTTCAGCCGGGAACCACCACAACGCTTTCCCTCGATGAGTGGCAAGCCGGCGGACTGATTTGCTATGAATCGATTTACCCTCAAGTTGCACGCCAAGCCGTATTGGATGGTGCGGAATTCTTTCTGATGCCGTCGAACGACTCCTGGTTTGGCAGTACGCCGGCATTGCGGCAACATCTGGCACACGCGCAACTGCGCTGTGTGGAAAACGGCCGATATATGGCTCGTGCTGGAAATACCGGAATCAGCGCAACAATTACCCCGCTGGGAACCATTCAAAAAACCATTGACGCCGACACCGCCGCAACATTAACAGATACGATCGGCGTTTGCCAAGAATTGACACTGTACACGCAAATCGGAGATGTGATCGTCCTTCCCTGCGCGGCCCTGTTTGCAGCCGGATGGATCATGCTACTGATTCGGGCGTTGCAAAAAAGAAAAAATGCCGAATAAATCAATCTTCTGAAACAGAACAACGATGACTTTTAATCTTTTCCCTTTCCTATATTCCCGCCTATGCACATAAAGCAAAGGCGGGATTTTTATGTTGTTTGCCAATACACGATACAGTCGGCTTACATAAATAGACGCTTCTATTGGATTCACTTATTGCATACGGAGCAAGAAACCTGTTTGCAGCGGAGGATCTTTGATTTCGGAGCCCGGATCAGCGTTGACCCGGACTGTCATAAACTTTATATTTCTTTTCATACTCTCCCGTCTGCTCGTTTTTTACAACGAGGGAGGGATTTTTTCGCAGAAGATCCACCAAATGATAAACGTCGATCCAAATTTCGGTTTCACTTTCTTTTTGGCTTTCGTCAAAAATTAATTGCAGCCCAAAATGCAAATGCGGCACATTCATACCATTGACGTCCTCCGTACTGCTGTAACCGGTCATGCCAACATAGCCGATGACCTCGCCGCCCTGCACTTGCTGGCCGATACTGAGCATATTGTTAAACGGATGTCCTTTTTGTAAATGGGCGTAATAATAGTATCGTTTACTGTCTAAAGAGCGAATGCCGATTCGCCAACCGCCGAAACGATTCCACCCCATTTCTTCAACAATTCCAGTTTCCACGCAAACGACCGGGGTGCCAACCGCCGCCATTAAATCGTTACCCTGATGTGCCCGATTATAGCCGTAAGATCGAGACGCCCCAAAATCATCGTAATGACTGAATGAATATTGATAGGCAATCGGTAAAAAAGCTTTGAGACCATATCGTTTTTCAATCCGCCGATCGCCGTTCTCGCAGTCCACTTCGGTGTAATACTCGCCGACAAATCCGCCCAAAATGGCCGTATAAGCTTCGGAATAATAGTCATAATATTTTAAGTTTTGAGTGAGTTCTTCCATGGTCTTTCCGTCTTTAAGCGACTGCGCACAGGACCGGACGTCACTGACGGCTGACGATGGGAAACTTCCGCCATTTTTCGCTGCCGCATACGCTAACAGATCAATCCAGTTAATACGAACGTCTTGTTCGTAAGATTGAATATCCAATTCCAGCGCGCAGCTCATTGCCTCGTAAGAAGCATGAAAATCAACCCATTTGATAAAAGTCCGATCCTCCGTTGTTGTATAGAGTCCGCCGGGCAAACTCGTCTCGCCGATTCCTCGGGCAAGCAATGCACAAATAATCAGGCAGACACATACGGTACAGCAGATTGTTCGTTTTAACATCATCTGTTTCACCTCTGTATTTTATATGTGATAAATTCGGTTTCTAACACATATAAAAAAATATAAGATCAATTTTTTTAAGGAGTTTGACGAGTGAAACACATCAATCTGTTTTTAGAAGGATGTAAAAAAATACTGAAAAAGCAATATAAAACGGTTTGCGCCTGCGTCATCTGCCTGGCTTTATTATCCGCATCCGCCTACATCTACTCGGAAAAACAACATGATCAACCCACAGCGTCAATCGAAGAAATTGCCGATTGGGGACTACGCTTTGACAAAGACAACAAGCCCCCGACAGGCAATGTGGACGAAGACGAATTAGAAAAATACAATGCGCATTTTATCGACGACAGCGGCGAAAAAGTTATCTACCTAACCTTTGACGCCGGATATGAGGCCGGATATACGCCTGAGATTCTGGATATTTTAAAAGAAGAACAAGTGCCGGCTACCTTTTTTTTAGTGGGCAACTATTTAAAAACGCAGCCGGATTTGGTGCGGCGCATGGTTGAGGAAGGCCATACGGTGGGCAACCATACGGCATCGCACCCGGATATGAGCACGATCCAGGACTTAGAAAACTTCCGGGCCGAATTGGAAACGGTCGAAAGACTTTATACCGAGGTTACCGGACAACAAATGAAAAAATTTTATCGCCCACCGCAAGGCAAATTTAATGTAAACAACCTCATGCAGGCACAAATGCTGGGATATACAACCGTTTTTTGGAGTTTAGCCTATGCGGACTGGGATCCGGCAAACCAACCGACGCATGAATACGCCCTCAATAAATTAAACAGCCGCATACACGACGGTGCCATTGTTTTGCTGCATCCGACCTCGTCCACCAACAAAGATATTTTAAAAGAATTGATCCAAACCTGGAAAGCCGAGGGTTATACATTCCGCTCTATTACGGATCTGGATTCTTAACCAGACCGCAAGCATAAAAATAGGAACAGCCTAAAAAGACTGTCTTTTACAAAAAGAGAAAACAACCGATTTGTATTCGTCTTAAAATTTAATATAAAAAAATTTTTGAAACGAATAAAATACATTCACCGGTAGAAACTATTGCTTGTAAAGCACAAAAAAGGTTTTTCTGCAAAATTGTGCAAAACAGAGTTTCAAGGAGAATTGTATATATGAAAGCTACGGGAATTGTCAGAAGAATCGATGATTTGGGGCGAATCGTCATTCCAAAAGAAATTCGAAGAACGATGCGAATCCGAGAGGGAGATCCGTTAGAAATCTTCACCAATAAAGACGGCGAAGTCATCTTTAAAAAGTACTCTCCGATCGGCGAATTGACCGAACACGTGGACGCGTTTGCACAAACGCTCAGCCACGCAACCGGAGCAACCGTCGCCATCGTGGACAAAGACACCGTCGTTGCGGCCAGCGGCGCGGAGCGACGCCAACTAATGGACAAAAAAATTACGCTCGAAACCGAGCGCCTGATGGAAGAACGCGGCACGTACACGTATAAAATCGGGGCTACGCGCATCCCGGTGGTAGACAACGGAGAAAACTGCAACGCGGGAATCATTTGTCCGCTGTTAGTAGAAGGCGATGTGCTGGGCGCGGTAATCATGCTGATCAAACCGACCGGTGCAGCTCCGACAGAAATGGATATCAAAGTCATCGAAACAACGACACAGTTACTTGCTAAAGAACTGGAAAGCTAAAAAAACCGTTTCGGCTTTTCGTGAACGAAAAACCGAAACGGCTCTTTTTATATCTTATTTTCAACAACTGTTGGACAAACCATGCCAGACCGCTTATAAAAACTAAATTTTATTCGACTTTGGGCAAGCAGTCGAAGTTTGCTTGAAGTTCTTCATCGGTGGGAACATAATCGATCATTTTTCCGTCATGGAACTTCTCATAAGCCACCATATCGAAATATCCGGTACCGGTTAGACCAAACACGATGGTCTTTTCCTCTCCGGTCTGCTTACACTTCATCGCCTCGTCAATCACAACACGGATCGCATGCGCGCTTTCGGGGGCCGGCAAAATGCCTTCTACCCGGGCAAATTGCTCTGCCGCCTCAAAAACGGCTGTTTGCGGAACGGCTACGGCTTCCATCAGCCCGTCTGCATACAACTGCGACAACGTCGAACTCATGCCATGATACCGCAACCCACCTGCATGGTTGGGAGCCGGGATAAATCCGCTGCCCAATGTGTACATCTTTGCCAGCGGGCAAACCATGCCGGTATCGCAGAAGTCGTAAGCATAACGGCCTCGCGTAAAACTCGGACAGGATGCCGGCTCTACAGCAATAATCCGATAATCTGCCTCTCCACGCAGTTTTTCACCCATAAACGGAGCGATCAAACCACCCAGGTTGGAACCGCCGCCGGCGCATCCGATAATGATATCCGGATGGATGTCATACAGATCCAATGCGGTTTTTGTCTCCAGACCAATAACGGACTGATGCAACAAAACCTGATTAAGCACACTGCCCAACACATACCGATAACCTTCCGTCGTAGTCGCTTTTTCAACGGCTTCGGAAATCGCACAGCCCAAACTGCCTGTTGTTCCGGGATGTTCTGCCAAGATCTTCCGTCCCACAACGGTCTCTTCAGACGGAGACGGCGTAACCGATGCACCGTAAGTGCGCATGACTTCCCGCCGGAACGGCTTTTGTTCATACGATACTTTGACCATATAAACCTTGCAATCTAACCCAAAATACGAACAAGCCATCGACAGCGCCGTTCCCCATTGACCGGCTCCTGTTTCTGTGGTAACACCTTTAAGGCCTTGCTGTTTGGCATAATAGGCCTGGGCAATCGCAGAATTTAATTTGTGGCTGCCGCTGGTATTGTTGCCCTCAAACTTATAATAAATCTTGGCCGGCGTTTGTAATTTTTCTTCTAAACAATAAGCACGAACCAACGGCGAAGGACGATACATTTTATAAAAATCACGAATCGGCTGCGGAATTTCAAAATACGGCGTCGTATCATCCAATTCCTGTTGTACCAATTCTTTACAGAACACGCCCGATAACTCTTCTGCCGTCATCGGCTGATGCGTGCCCGGATTGAGCAAAGGTGCCGGCTTATTCTTCATATCGGCACGCAGGTTGTACCAGGTTTTTGGCATTTGGGATTCTTCCAGGTAAATTTTGTAAGGGATTTCTTTGTTTGACATGATTCTGTCTCCTTTCTTTTTTCGGGACAGAATAAAAAAATCCTGCCCCATTATTTGCTGGGACAGGAAGAACTTTTCTCCTGCGGTGCCACCCGGCTTGATGTATCCCTATCATACATCCACTTTACGCATACCAACATATGCAGACTTTTGTTTACGGAGTGCCATACTCCGTCGCACATACTCGGCGCTGGAACCTGCCCAAAGCCTTTCTGATTGCCCTCGGAAGTCCATTCGGTTTTGCCTTTTTTGCCGCGCTCCCACCGCCCGCAGCTCTCTGGGAAAAAAGGGGGAAAACTTACTTACTCTTCCTCAACGGTTTTTGTTATTATACAATATCTATATCTATTTTGTCAAGAGGTACTTTGCAACTTTTTTGTGTCATCTATTGCCTGTCTTAAATCCGTATGGCTGATGATTACTTTCTGCTTTCATGAAAATTGCCCAATGCAAAATGGATACATTGTATGATCAATTCGTTGCGGCTAAGCGAACTTTTCTCTGCAATGCGGTCCACATCCGAAAGCAAATCGGTTCCGATTCGAATGGAAATAATGCCCTTCTGTGATTTTTTGGGAATAAATGTGTTTTTCATCTGTTTTTACCTTGCCTTTCTTTTTCCGTTTTTTTAGCCGATTTTCGCTCTGACACGATCTTAGAAAGCAGACGGTTTTCTTGTCCCTGCGCATCAACAGTACAAGTCGCATCGCCGATACCATTTCATCCGATAAAACAAGCGATATACGTCATTTTTGCAGCTTAAAACGCGAAAAGCCTGTAACCGTGCCCCGTTAAAAAGATCGCGGACCATACGCTGTTCCTGCTTAAAAATCCAAAACCGATCCGACGGCGAAAAACCGGCCTTGTTTCTATATTCAGAATACCATATAAAGAAAAACAATACAATATATATATTGCTTTTTTTACCGACAATCGCATCTCAAAAAACGACACTTCTTTCCACTTTCCGGTATTTATCACAAAAAAGATTCTAAAAATTTGAACATTTTGCTGTCACTTTGTCGCAAAAAGAAGATTCCCGCACACCAATGTGTACGGGAATTTGCGTTTTGTATGCTTAAATGTGAACAATCCAGCCATACGGATCTGCTGCCGTGCCCCACTGAATGGAAGTCAATGTATCGTACAGCATCTGCGTTACAGGACCGATTTTTCCACCGTTAATGACACAGTCTTTATCCTTGTACCGTAGCTCGCCGATCGGCGAAACAACAGCCGCTGTTCCGCAGCCCCAAGCCTCTTCCAAGGTTCCGTCGGCAACCGCCTGTTCCAGTTCTTCAATACTGAACAGACGCTCTTCGACGGCAATGCCTTTATCCTGCAAAATCTGAATACAGGATTTACGCGTGATACCTGGCAAAATGGAGCCGGTCAACTTCGGCGTTATGACAACGCCGTTGACTTTGAACATCACGTTCATCGCGCCCACTTCTTCGATATATTTACGTTCTACACCGTCCAGCCACAGAACTTGTGAAAATCCTTTTTCTTCTGCACGCTCACCGGCCCGATAACTTGCCGCATAGTTTCCGCCGCATTTGGCATAGCCGGTACCGCCGCGAACGGCACGTACATCGTCGGATTCAATCATAATTTTAACCGGATTGATCCCCTCTTTATAATAACTGCCCACCGGAGAAGCGATAACGACAAACATGGCGTTCTTCACCGTATGAACGCCTAACGTGGGATCATTGCCAAACAAAAACGGACGCAAATACAACGAGGTTCCCGGTTTGTGCGGAACCCAATCCTTTTCGACGGCTACAAATTCTTTCAGTGCCTGCAAGGCATCCTGCGGATCCAACTGCGGCAGACAAATCCGCTCGGCAGAGTTGTTAAGCCGGGCAATGTTTTCTTCCGGACGGAATAGTTGAACTTCCCCCGTCGGTGTGCGATAGGCTTTCAGCCCTTCAAAAATCTCTGCGCCATAATGAAAGACTGTGGATGCCGGATGCATGGATAACGGGCCAAACGGAACAATCCGGGCATCATGCCAGCCCTTTTCGGGCGTATAATCCATTAAAAACATGTGATCGGTAAAGGCTTGACCAAACCCCAAAGACGCCTCATCCGGCTTTTGTTTGGGAGTTGTGGTTTTTTCTATTTTAATTTGCATATAAAGTCCTCCTTTTGTTCTTTGCAAACAGTGCTGCTGATCCCGGGAATAGCAATCAATCAGTCATTGGACATAATGGCGCCTTTTTCTGCGCCGCTGACCAGCTTTGCATACCGGGCAAGCCATCCCGTTTTAACATGGGGCTCCGGCTTGACATATTCGGCACGGCGACGCTCTAATTCTTCATCGGACACCGCCAGATGAATCGATGCTGCGGGAATATCGATCTGAATCAAATCGCCCTCCCGAACCAGTCCGATCACGCCGCCATCGGCCGCTTCCGGACTGACATGTCCGATCGACGCCCCTCTGGATGCGCCGGAAAAACGGCCGTCTGTAATCAAGGCAACCGTCTTATCTAAACCCATTCCTGCCAACGCAGATGTCGGATTGAGCATTTCACGCATACCGGGTCCGCCTTTCGGGCCTTCGTACCGGATGACAACCACGTCTCCGTCATGAATACGCCCGTTATAGATGGCATCGATAGCCTGTTCTTCGGAATCAAACACGCGAGCCGGGCCTTCATGACACAGCATCTCCGGAGCTACGGCGCTGCGCTTTACAACACAGCCTTTTTGCGCTAAATTGCCCCACAAAATCTGAATACCGCCGGTTTTGCTGTACGGATCTTCCAGCGAGCGGATCGCACGGGAGTCTAAAATTTTCGCCCCGGCCGTGTTCTCGCCAACGGTTTTTCCGGTAACGGTCATAGCGGATGGATCCACATATCCGCCGCGAATCAACTCTTGCTGTACTGCAGGGATTCCGCCGGCCGCATTCAAATCCTGAATATGCGTCGGACCAGCAGGAGCAAGATGACACAAATTAGGAACCTGTTGGCTGACTTCATTAAACAAGTTTAAATCCAGTTCTATCCCCGCCTCATTGGCGATGGCAAGCAAATGCAACACGCTGTTGGAACTGCAGCCCAGCGCCATATCGCAGGCCAAGGCGTTCCGAATCGCCGTAGGAGTTAAAATCTGCCGCATGGTAATGTGTTTTTCTACCAAATGCATAATAGCCATACCGGCATGTTTGGCCAACTGAATGCGCTGACCGCTGACAGCCGGAATCGTTCCGTTCCCCGGCAAAGCAATGCCCAGAGATTCGCACAGGCAGTTCATGCTGTTTGCCGTATACATTCCGGCACAGCTTCCGCATCCCGGACAGCAGCCCTCAGCACATTGCTCCAATTTTTCTTCGCTGATCAAGCCGGCCTTATAAGAGCCGACGGCTTCAAACATTTTGGACAGACTCACTTCCTGTCCTTCGAAAGTGCCCGCCAACATCGGACCGCCGCTGACAACGACGGTAGGGATATCCAGTCTGGCTGCAGCCATGACCATACCCGGAACAATTTTATCACAGTTGGGTACTAAAACCAAGCCGTCCAACTGATGCGCATTTGCCATCGTTTCTACGCTGTCACAGATCAGTTCCCTGCTGGCAAGAGAGTACTTCATGCCGATATGCCCCATGGCAATACCGTCACAGACACCGATCGCAGGAATCAAAACCGGCGTTCCGCCGGCCATCCGAACCCCGGCCTTTACGGCGTCGGCAATTTTATCCAAGTTAATATGACCGGGAACGATTTCGCTGTGCGCGCTCACCACGCCGATCAAGGGACGATCCAGTTCTTCTTTGGTGTATCCCATTGCGTAAAACAAACTCCGGTGCGGAGCATGTTCACAGCCCTTTGTCACATTTTCACTTCTGTATTTCATTCTCTACAAAACCTTTCTGTACGTAAAATACGGTTTCGGCATAGGGAACGCCGAAACCGTACCGTCTTCATTGAGGCCGAAACCAAAACGTCCCGAACGACACACAAAATCTACGGCGTTTGCTGTAAAGTCTGCCGTGCCGCCGAATCCACAAGGTCCGGTTTTCGGAGTTTTTTATTTTTTCAGCCAGCTCATCATATCCCGGAGATCTTTACCGGTGGACTCCAGTTGATGCTCGCTCTCTTTACGACGTGTAGCAAGGAATTTAGCCTTTCTGCCGGCAGAGAATTCCTGCATGAATTCAGAA
The DNA here is from genome assembly GCA_014872655.1 of Clostridia bacterium. GTDB lineage: Bacteria > Bacillota > Clostridia > Oscillospirales > UBA644 > UBA644. The sequence goes on along the minus strand of WHHJ01000012.1, from coordinate 29,360 downwards.
GCAAACGTACCGTCCTGAATCTCGGAAAGAACTTTTTTCATTTCTTTCTTGGTGTCGTCGGTGATCAACCGTTTGCCGGTTCTGTAATCGCCGTATTCGGCTGTATTGGAAATCGAATATCTCATAAAGTTGAATCCGCCGTTGTTGATCAGGTCAACAATCAGTTTCATCTCATGAATACACTCAAAATAAGCCATTTCCGGTGCATATCCGGCTTCTACCAAAGTTTCAAAACCTTTCTTCATCAACTCGGTAACACCGCCGCACAGAACGCACTGCTCACCGAACAGGTCGGTCTCGGTCTCTTCACGGAAAGTAGTTTCCAAGATACCGGCTCTGCCGGCACCGATTCCGGATGCGTAAGCCAATGCATAATCCTTAGCTCTGCCGGAATAATCCTGGTAAACGGCAATCAGGCTGGGTACGCCTTTGCCCTCTAAGTACTGGCTGCGAACCGTGTGACCGGGGCCTTTCGGTGCAACCATGATCACGTCAATATCTTTTGCCGGACGAATAAAGTTAAAGTGAATGTTGAACCCATGGGCAAACATCAAAATGTCGCCCTCTTTCATGTGCGGAGCCACCTGCTCATTGTACAGGTCTGCAGCCAACTCATCGGGAACCAACATCATTACAACGTCAGCCGCTTCGGCTGCCTGCGGAACTTCCATAACCGTTAAACCGGCTGCTTCGGCTTTTGCCCAGCTTGCGCTGCTCTTGCGAAGGCCGACAACCACTTTCATCCCGCTGTCTTTGAGGTTCTGCGCATGCGCATGCCCCTGGCTGCCGTAACCGATAACAGCAATTGTCTTATTGTCCAACAATCCGAGATTACAATCCGAATCATAGTACTTTTGAATCATATTTCATTACTCCTTTAAAAATATATTCTTTCTTTATTTCAGAACCGCTCTGTCGCAAAATACATACGGCGGCGGGTTACTGCTTAATTTGATAACTGACCGGGCCGCGCTCCAACGCCGTTACACCGGTACGACACATTTCCAATACCTCAAAAGACGCCATCATCGACAAAAATCCGTCGATCTTATCCGGCTCTCCGGTCAACTCAAACACCATGCTGTCGGGCGATAAATCGATAATCTTTGCCCGATAAATCTCGGCAATATCGTGCAGTTCTCTGCGATTTTCCTTGTTGGATGCCACTTTAATTAAAAGCAGCTCACGCAGTAAACTTTTTTGCGGATGCAACGGGACAATCGCTTTCGTTTCATACAATTTTTCGGTTTGTTTGATAATCTGCCCAAACGTTGCTTCGTCACCGTGGGTGGCAATCGTAATTCGAGACACCTCCGGATTGTCGGTTGCGGAAACGGTCAGACTGTCAATATTGAACCCCCGCTGACAAAACAGAGAGGAAACCCGCGCCAACACACCCGCGTGATTTGCGACTAAAACACTCAAATATTTGGTCTGCATACGTCTGCCCCCTTTTTAAAATATCGCATCTTGAACGGTTTTTCCGGCCGGAATCATCGGCAATACCCGCTCTTCTCGGTCGATTCGGCAATCAATCCAAACCGGCCCTGTCTGCTGCAATGCTTGGCTTAAAACCGATTCAAACTGAGCCAGGTTTTCACAGCGATACCCCTTGGCGCCAAATCCTTCGGCTACCTTAACATAATCCGTTTTACGTTCCGGCTCGGAAGACGAAAACCGACGCCCGTAAAAGGCATCCTGCCACTGGCGAACCATTCCCAACACGGCATTGTTCATAATAACCGTTACGATCGGCAAACCGTAACTGACTGCCGTACAGGCTTCGTTCATATTCATATGAAACGAACCGTCGCCCGTAATATGGACAACACGTCTGCCCGGATTCGCAATCTGAGCGCCGATGGCTGCACCATAACCATATCCCATCGTGCCCAAACCGCCTGAGGTCAAAAAGTTTTTGGGATGAACGTGCCGCAAATACTGCGCCGCCCACATTTGATGCTGGCCGACATCTGTTACATAAATAGCGTCCGGACCGGCCTGATCACAGATCGAAGCAATGACTTGATGCGGTTTGAGCACCGACGCATCATCCTGCGGATGATAGTCCTGCTTCTGCCATTGCTGCAACTGCTCAAACCATTCCGTATGCTGTGCCGGCTGAATCATCGGCAGCAATTGAGTTAAAACCTCTTTGACATCTCCGACAATACTGAGATCCGTTGCTACATTTTTTCCGATTTCGCTGCTGTCAATATCAATATGAATAACCTTTGCTTTTTGCGCAAATTTTTCGGGATTCAACGCTACGCGGTCTGAAAAACGGGCTCCGATGGCAATCACCACATCGGCAAAGCCCACTGCCCGATTGGCCGTGATGCAGCCGTGCATGCCAAGAAGACCAAAACTCTCCCGTTCTCCATAACCAAGAACACCGGCAGCCATCATTGTATGTACGGCGGGAATGTCCGCTTTTTTTACAAGCTGCCGCAACTGCTCGCCTGCATCCGAGATGCGAACGCCGCCCCCAAAATAAACAACCGGCCGTTTCGCGGAGTTGATCAATGCCGCAGCCTGCTCCAAATCAAAAGCAGATGGAGCCGGATCCGGCTGAACTTTTTCTGCCGGGGTATACTCTGCCAGAGCAGAAGTGATATCCTTAGGAACATCTACTAAAACAGGGCCCGGTCTGCCGCTGCATGCGATCCGGAATGCGGACCGAAGCGTATCGGCTAAATCCGCAACATCCCGTACGACAAAATTGTGCTTGGTAATCGGCATAGTTATGCCGGCGATATAAACTTCCTGAAAACTGTCTCGACCGATTAACGGTGTAGAGACATTGCCTGTAATGGCAACCAGCGGCACACTGTCCATATAAGCGGTGGCAATGCCTGTTACTAAATTGGTTGCCCCGGGGCCGCTTGTTGCAATGACCACTCCCGTTTTACCGGTAGAGCGCGCATAGCCGTCGGCTGCATGTGCTGCACCTTGCTCGTGCGCCGTCATATAATGCGTGATGCGATCCCGATATTCATACAACGCGTCATAGATATTTAAAACCGCGCCGCCCGGATACCCAAACACGGTATCCACGCCGTTTTCGATCAATACCTGCGCAATAATTTGTGAACCGTTTAATTTCATCCATTTCACCCAAACGCTGATCTGCGTCCCTTTCGTCTATTCTTTTTCGGCGACTACGTCAATTTCCACTAAGACGTTTTTCGGCAATGTTTTCACCGCTACACAGCTGCGCGCGGGCTTTGACGTAAAATAGTTGCCGTAAATCTCATTGAACGCCGCAAAATCCGACATATCGGCAAGAAAACAGGTGGTCTTGATCGCCTTGTCAAAGCTGGACCCGGCTGCTTTTAAAACTTGACCGATATTTTTACAAACCTGTTCCGTCTGGCCTTCGATCGTGTCGGATACCACAACGCCCGACTGGGGGTCAAGCGCAATTTGCCCCGACGTAAAGACCAGATTCCCACATACGATCGCCTGTGTATACGGCCCGATCGCCGCAGGCGCCGATGAAGTACTGATTTTTTCTAACATGCTAAAACACTCCTTGCATCAAGCCGAAACCGGTATTCTTTCCTAAAAAAGAAACCAAACGGCATTGTCTCTCTATTCTTTATCCAAATAATCTGTTTTATATTAACTCAAATCCCGCATCCGCCAACGCTTTGCGAATCTGAGCGATGTGTTCATAATTCTTGGTCTCCATTTCAATCCGCAGCAAGCAGTCGCTGACTTCGGAATCACTTCCGGCATGCTCGTGCTGTACCCCAATTACATTGCCGCCGCAGTTGGCAATGACTTCTGCAACCTGCTTTAACTGACCCGGTCGATCGGCTAATTCAATTGTCAATTTGCACATCCGACCCGAACGCAGCAAGCCGCGGTTAATTACACGGGATAAGATCGTTACGTCAATGTTTCCGCCGCTGACCAGACATACGGTGTTGAGCCCCTCGATGGGCAGTTTACCAAACATCGCCGCCGCAACGGCAACAGCACCGGCGCCCTCTGCGATCAGTTTTTGCTGCTCCATCATCGCCAGAATTGCCGCAGAAATTTCATCCTCCGTGACCGTTACGATCTGATCCACATATTGACTGCAATATTCAAAGGTATGTTCACCCGGTTGCTTCACCGCAATACCGTCGGCAATGGTACGCACATTGTCCAAACATTCTATCTGTCCGTCACGCACAGAATTAAACATCGAAGGCGCGCCTGCTGCCTGAACACCGAACACTTTGACATCCGGCCGCAACGCCTTAATGGTATAAGCGACCCCGGAAATCAAACCGCCGCCGCCAATCGGCACGACAACCGCCTGTACTTGAGGCAATTGCTCTAAAATCTCAAGCCCGATCGTGCCCTGACCGGCAATCACGTGCTCGTCATCAAACGGATGAATAAACGTATAGCCTTTTTCATCCCGCAATCGCAACGCCTCTTGATAAGCGTCGTCATATACACCCGGAACCATACAAACTTCTGCCCCGTATTTACGGGTGGCCTCTACTTTGGAAATGGGAGCCCCGTCCGGCAGACAAATCACGGACTTAATCCCGCAGCGTGTTGCGGCAAGCGCTACGCCCTGCGCATGGTTTCCCGCCGAACAAGCAATCACGCCGTGTGCTTTTTCAGCATCCGTCAACTGCGAAATTTTAAAAGCGGAACCGCGAACCTTAAAAGAACCGGTTACCTGTAAGTTTTCGGGTTTTAAATACAGTCCCTTATACTCGGAAAGCTCGGGGGCGTGAATCAAATTGGTGGGTCGGATGATATCCTTTAATACAAAAGACGCCCGATACACCATATCCAAAGAAATCATGTGTTACGCTTCCTTTCCGATCTGTTCACAAATCAAGCGGCCCATCTGCTGGCAGCCAACTTTTTGCTGCCCTTCGCCGCCGTCATAAATATCACTCGTCCGAAAGCCCGCATCCAAAACCGCACTGACGGCACGTTCGATCGCGTCTGCTTCTGCGGAAAGTCCAAACGAATACCGCAACATCATAGCCGCAGACAAAATGGTTCCGATCGGGTTTGCAATGTCCTGTCCGGCAATATCGGGAGCAGAACCGTGAATCGGTTCATACATGCCAAGCGTACCGGAAGACAAGCTGGCAGAAGGCATCATACCGATAGAGCCTGTCAACATCGAAGCTTCATCGGACAAGATATCTCCAAACATATTTTCTGTTACAATGACATCAAAACTACCGGGATTTCGGATTAACTGCATCGCGGCGCTGTCGACCAACACATCCTGATATTCCACCGTCGGATACTCTTCCGCCAGACGGTGCATCACGCGGCGCCATAACCGGGATGAATCCAATACGTTGGCCTTATCTACAGAGGCCAGACGTCCGCCGCGCTTTAACGCAGACTCAAACGCAACCCGGCCGATCCGCTCAATTTCCGACTCGCTGTACGCCATCACGTCCGAAGCCACCAGCTGATGATCTTGCTCGACCGTCTGATGCTGACCGAAATAGATCCCGCCGGTCAGTTCCCGTACAATCATCAAATCAATCCCATTTTCCAAAATCCGCGGATGCAGCGGCGAAGCGGCTGCAAGCTGCGCAAACAATTTCGTCGGCCGCAAATTGGCAAACAAGCCCAATTCTTTACGAACACGGAGCAGCGCCCGTTCCGGACGGATTTGAGGATCAACGCCGTCCCATTTCGGGCCGCCGACCGCACCCAACAAAACGCTGTCGCTGTTCCGGCAAACCTGAATACCTTCTTCGGTAATCGGAACGCCATGCCGGTCAATCGAACATCCGCCGATATCTACCGACTCGTAAACAAACGTATGGCCGAACTTCTGTCCGATACAATCCAATGCGCGCAGGGCTTCGGTCACAATCTCCGGTCCGATCCCGTCTCCGCGCAAAACGGCTATTTTTTTATTCATACTAACCTTTCCCCCATCTTCACCGCAGCCTTGCCGCGGCTGTTTGTTTGAGCCCTTGCAACAGGCCGAACGCCGATTGCAAAAGGGCGGACTTATTCGGATTGTTGGATGGACTTTAACAGTCCGCCTTTACGAATAATATCCATAATAAACGGCGGAAACGGCTGTGCCTGATAGGTCTGATTCTTAGTCAGATTTTTAATAACGCCGCTTTCAAAATCAATTTCTACCTCATCGCCGTCCGCAATGTTTTCGGACGCTTCGGGGCATTCCAAAATCGCAAGCCCGATATTGATACTGTTCCGGTAAAAAATCCGTGCGAATGTCTTGGCGATCACGCAGCTGATTCCGCTCTCTTTGATCGCAATCGGCGCGTGTTCCCGAGAAGAGCCACAGCCGAAATTCGCACCTCCGACCATGATATCCCCGGGACGAACCCGTTTGACAAAGTCCGCGTCAATATCCTCCATACAATGTGCGGCCAGTTCTTTATGGTCCGCCGTATTCAGATAACGGGCCGGAATAATAACGTCGGTATCAATATTGTCTGCATATTTATGTACTAATCCATGTGCGTTCATGATACGGTTTCCTCACTTTCTCGGATCCGCAATATGCCCTGCCAGCGCACTGGCGGCTGCTACTTCGGGCCCGGCCAAATAAATTTTGGATGTGACATGTCCCATCCGGCCTACAAAATTGCGGTTTGTGGTCGAAACAGCTACTTCATCTTCGGCCAAGATCCCCATATGGCCGCCCAGACAAGGACCACAGGTCGGGGCCGAAACAACACACCCTGCTGCCACAAAAATTTCTAAATAACCCAGCCGCAGCGCATCCAAATATACCTGCTGCGTTGCCGGGATTACAATACAGCGAACACCTTTTGCGACATGTTTGCCGGCTAAAATTTCTGCGGCCGCCCGCATATCCGACAATCTGCCGTTGGTACAAGAACCAATAACCACCTGGTCGATCGCGATATCCGTCAACTCTTTAGCCAGCCGCGTATTTTCCGGCAAATGCGGACATGCGACCGTCGGCTCAATCTCCGACAAATCAATCACATACTCCGCCTCATACTCGGCGTCGGGATCAGCCTGATATACCGTAAAGGGACGGTCGACACGTTCTGCCAGGTAATCCAATGCTTTCTGATCTACTTCAAAAATGCCGTTTTTCGCACCGGCTTCAATCGCCATATTAGCCATACACAGCCGATCATCTACGCTCAGGCTCGAAACGCCTTCACCCGTAAATTCCATCGACTTGTACAGCGCGCCGTCTACCCCAATCATGCCGATAATGTGCAAAATCACGTCTTTGCCGCCTACACGTGGATTTAAAGAACCCTTTAACACAAAACGGATCGCAGAAGGAACTTTAAACCATGCTTCTCCCGTGGCCATACCCGCAGCCATATCCGTGCTGCCAACCCCGGTCGAAAAAGCGCCCAGCGCACCGTAGGTACAGGTGTGCGAATCGGCGCCGATAATCACTTCACCCGGCGCGACCAATCCCTGCTCCGGCAATAAGGCATGTTCAATGCCGACGTCTCCGACGTCAAAATAATTTTCCAAATCAAACCGCCGGGCAAAGGTGCGGCATTGCTTGCACTGTGTGGCCGCCTTGATATCTTTGTTGGGCGTGAAATGGTCCATAACCATGGCTATTTTAGATTTATCAAAGACCTGTTCAAACCCTGCTTTTTCAAATTCATTGATCGCAACAGGGGACGTAATATCATTTCCAAGCACCAGATCTAACCGCGTCCGAATCAACTGTCCGGCATGGACTTCCTCCAGCCCGGCATGCGCGGCAAGAATCTTTTGCGTCATTGTCATTGCCATTCAAAAAACTCCTCTCTGTGTCCGGCGCACCCTCCTGCAAAGAATACGCCAACCCTTTTTACTGGGCTTTTTCGTCCGTCTGAGCAATCTGACGGTTGACGGCGCTCACCAACGCACGTACAGACGCCACCACAATATCATTATGCACGCCGACGCCCCACTCAGTGCGACCGTCTTCTGCGGTAATGCTGACATAACAAACGGCTTTGGAATCCGAGCCCTTCTCCAACGCGTGCTCTTCGTACGTCAGATTCGAGAACGACAGATGCAGGAACGCCTTCAGGGCATTGCTGACCGAGTCGATACGGCCGTTTCCTTTGGCCACCAGCGTCTGCGTCTTGTTCTGATACGAAACCGTAACAAAGGCTTCGATCTGCTCGTCTTCTTCATGATTAAAGTGGAAATCAACCACACGCAGCGGCTGCACCACATTGACAAAATGCTCTTCAAAAATATCAAAGACTTCATTGGGCAGCAATTCCCGATGCCCTTTATCCGAAACATCTTTGACCAAATAACTGACGCTCTCACGCATCTTCTTAGGCAGAATATAACCGTAATTCTGCTCCAACAGATAGCCGATTCCGCCTTTTCCGGACTGCGAATTGATTCGGATAACGTCTGTCTCATATTCACGGCCGACATCATGCGGATCCAACGGCAGATACGGCACCGTCCACCGGGATTCTCCCGTTTCGGCACGCCAATGCATACCCTTTGCAATCGCATCCTGATGTGAACCCGAAAAGGCGGCAAAGACCAAGCTGCCGCTGTACGGGCTGCGCTCAGAAACATGCATCCGGGTTACCCGCTCATACAATTCGGCAATGTGCGGCATATCCGAAAAGTCCAGCTTCGGATCAACGCCGTGGGTGTACATATTCAGGCCGACTGTAATCAAATCAACGTTTCCGGTCCGTTCTCCGTTACCAAACAGCGTACCCTCTACCCGATCGGCTCCGGCAAGCAGCCCCAGTTCCGTATCGGCAACCGCACAGCCGCGATCGTTATGCGGATGCAGCGAAATCTGCACACTGTCACGATATTTCAGATTTTTAGACATAAATTCAACCTGATTGGCGTAAACATGCGGCAAAGAAAGTTCTACCGTAACCGGCAGATTGATCACCGCTTTTCGGTCCGACGTAGGCTGCCAGATATCCAGCACCTCGTTGCAGACTTCCAGCGCATACTCCGGCTCCGTACCCGTAAACGACTCGGGAGAATACTCAAACCGATAGTGACTACGATTATTGCCGACATATTTATTCAGCAGTTCAGCACCCTCTGTTGCAATCCTCTTAATCTCATCTTTGGATTTGCGAAAAACCTGCTCGCGTTGCGCCAGAGACGTCGAGTTGTACAAATGTACAATGGCGTGCGGAACGCCTTCCAAACTCTCAAACGTTTTGCGGATAATATGTTCCCGGGACTGCGTTAAGACCTGAATCGTCACATCGTCCGGAATCATATCCTTTTCGATCAATGTCCGTAAAAATTTATACTCCGTTTCCGAAGCGGCCGGGAATCCGACCTCGATCTCTTTAAACCCGATATCGACTAGCAACTTGAAAAACTCCAGCTTTTCATCCAGGCTCATCGGAATCATCAACGCCTGATTGCCGTCCCGCAAGTCGACGGAACACCACACGGGTGCTTGCTCTATTTTCTCTTTTTTGACCCAGTCGTACGAACCGGCCGGCGGATCAAAATACTGCGCGGCATACTTTGCTGCATTTTTCATTTGCCATTCCTCCATCTTCATTTTCGGATAAGAACTTCTTACTCGCCGTACGGAGTTACACAGCGCCTAACAGATACAAAAAAGCAGTCTTTCCCCCAAGAGGGTAAAGACTGACCGCATGCCTGATGAGAAGTGCGGAAAAGACCGCCCTTGACGATATTGACTTTTTCAGATCTCCGTTTTATATCCTTTCCGAAAACCAAATACACGTACAAAATCGCTGTTCTTTTTCGTCTTTGTCCTTATCCTTCTTAAACTCCATATTACTAACAATTACTATAATTTTATATAGTTTACTACAAATATAATAATTCTGTCAAGTGGTTTATCTGAATTGTCAAAAAAACGGCCACATTTTTTACATTTTAAACAAATTATTTTTTCTTTCCGCGCAAAATCGGTCATTTTAACATTGCATAAACGGAAAAGTTGTGATAAAATAGAATTAAATATTCTTATTTTTGCATAAAAAAACAGATTTCGACAGACTAAACAGAATAAAAATTAAATTTTTACAGAACAGGAAAACCAAATCCTTCAGAGAAAATCCTTAAAAGAAATTTCTTTAGAGAAAATTCTTAAAAGAAATTTCTTTAGAGAAAATTCTTTTAAGATCTTGGCTCCATTCTGACAGCACAAAAAACAATATGCGGACGGTTACGGTTCAGAATCCGTATCTGTTATAAAACTCAAATTATCACAGAAAATGAAGGGATCTTTATGACACAACACCAAATCAGCAAAACGTTAAAAAGCCTGGTGATCTTCCGTCATCTTTTGGAGGACAAAACGATCCAAAAGTGGATTCGACTGGATGGTTGTGACCAGGATAACCCGGAACAGATCATCGAGCGATATGCTGATTTTGCCTGCACACTACTGCAAAACGGCTCCAACTTGACACGACATCTGCTAACGCTGATTTTAGAAGACGACAATATCTATCTGCATCGGATCTGCCGCGGGGAATCGACCGCAGACTTAGACCAATGCCTACAAAGAGAACTGACGCTGCTGCAACAAATTTCCCGTTTTGACGGGGAACCGCTGCGCCAGCAGGCCGGCGACGAAACCTTGTTTTGCTGGCAGACGGAAGAAATAGATTTTCAGGCCGCATATCAAGAGCATTTAGCCAAAATTCATACACGCGGATTCGGCATTTTTGCCCGCTACCATATGTTTATTTTGTCCGACGACGGTACTCCGGTCCCCATCAAACATCCGGATCCGCAGCGGATGGATGAACTATTTGGATACAAATCCGAACGGCAAAAAATCATCCGCAATACGCAAGCTCTGCTACAAGGCCGCCCGGCAAACAACGTGCTGCTGTACGGGGATGCCGGAACCGGAAAGTCCAGCACGATTAAGGCGCTGGCCAACGAATTTCGAAAAGACGGGCTGCGCTTGATTGAATTGAAGAAAAACCAACTGTATCGGATTCCGGAACTGATCGACAGCCTCAGCGACAACCCGTTAAAATTTATTTTATTTTTAGATGACCTCACCTTTACCTCGGATGATCGTGACTTCTGCACCCTGAAAGCCATCCTGGAAGGCGGCGTGTCCAGCAGAGGAAGCAACGTGGCAATCTATGTTACGTCCAATCACCGCCACTTGATTAAAGAAACCCTTCAAGACCGGCAGGGGGATGAGATCAGCGTGGGAGATAAAATCCAAGAAATTGCCAGCTTATCTGCCCGTTTTGGCCTGAATATCACGTTTTCTCGGCCGGACAAACAACTGTATTCTGAAATTGTCTGCAACCTGGCTCGAGATGCCGGCATTCAACTGGATGAACAAACATTGATTATTCGCGCTGAAGCATTTGCCATTCGGCACGGAGGTCGTAATCCAAGAACCGCCAAGCAGTTTGTAGACCTGCTGCTCTCCGGCGTAGAACAAGCCGAATAAATATACAATATAAAAAGAATAATTATACACAAAGTATTAAATAAAAAGAAGGCACCAATTGATATATCTCAAAAAAGCAACTTGCCAATGTAAGGGAGGCGAACCTATGAAAAGCAGGCTGAAACCTGAACGCCGATTCTATCAATTCTATCTGATGGTCTGTTTATTTTGTTTATATTCTTTTATTGGATGGATGATTGAAACGATTTACGTTTCTGTAGAATTTGGACACTTTGCGGAACGGGGCTTTTTATTAGGGCCGCTTTGTCCGATTTACGGTTTTTCTGCCCTGCTGATTACTTTTGTCTTTGCTCGCATCAAAAGCAAACCGGGATTGCTATTTATTACGGCGGCTGTTGTCTTGTCGGCGTTTGAGTATCTGACCTCCGTTGCGCTGGAGTTTTTATTTGATGCAAAATGGTGGGATTACAGTAATAAATTTTTAAACTTGGACGGAAGGATTTGTTTATTGTTTACACTGGTATGGGGGCTTGCTGCCGTACTGCTGTTAAAATTTATTGATCCGGCCTTACAACGTTTTTTTGAATATACATACAAAAAAACTCCTTGCAAGTTGCAAAAAGCTCTTCCCATTCTTGTTGTTTTGGCAATTCTGACAGACTTTATCTTTTCGGTACTGATACACGCGCATATTATATAAGGAACAAAGAAAAGCAAAAAATGTCCGGGACAACCCGGACATTTTTTATAAAAAGAATACGTATGTAATCAATACTGTTTATTTTAAAAACGGGAAGCTGCTGATAATGGGAGGTTCTTTGGCCTTTCCGCCACAAACGTAAAAGAAACAAATAACCCGAACTACAAACAAAATAATCAAGCAAATCCCGCCCGCGATCGGAACAATGATCGTAAAGAACAAGACAGTCATACATAATATCAGCAATGCAGAAATCACTTCAATCTTTAATGCCTGTCTGGCATGGAACGCAGCATATTTAGAATTTCCGCCACCTAACAACGCCAAAATAATACCGATCCAGCCAAGCAAATAGGTTGCCATTGCCAAAACTTTGTTATCGGAAATGTCTTTCGGATCAAACTCTGCAGTATGATCGGTCGGATTTGCATAAGCCTGAGCCTGATACTGCGGCTGTGCTTGATACTGCCCCTGCTGTGCCCCTGTTTGAGACGGTTGCGCAGATGCAGCCGCGGTCTGCCCCGCCGCCAACGGAGTTCCGCACCGGTTACAGAATGCAGCATCATCGGGATACTGACTGTTACATTTCGGACAATACTTCATAATAAAACCTCCATGATATTTACTGATTACAGTATAAACTTTTTTCAAATATTTGTCAATATCAAAGGCGCAAAAAATCCGGTCATTAAACAAATATTAAGAAATTTCCCTTTATAAAACATTTCACGCTGAATGGACATAAAAAAAGATCTTAACGATAAAAAAACAGGCGTTTTTCTTTGTAAAAAATATACTTGCTGTTCTTCCATATATACTTAAAGGTTTATGAATAGTCCAAAGACCATTCGAATAAAAATGAAAAGCAACAGGACAAAAATCAAAAGCTAAAGATAGTGATCTTATTTTAAAACAATGCAAATAGAGGTTTCCAGATACAACGGCACAAAACTTGACAAGCAAAGACTTTTGGTATATAATGGATATAATTTTGTTTTTGTAATATAATAGAGAAGACAAAACACCAACCGGACCGTGATGAAGGTAGACAAGACCGATCGCTCAGGCAGAAAAAACAGGAGCGACCGGATATTTAGAAAATAGGTGATCAATATGAAAAAAATACAGGCGGATGTTGTGATTGTCGGCACCGGTGTTGCAGGGTTATTTTGCGCCCTGAATATAGATCCCCGCAAAAAAGTGATCATGGTAACCAAAAAAGAAGCAGACAAAAGCGATTCCTACCTGGCACAAGGCGGCGTTTGCGTTTTAAAGAAAGAGTCTGACTTTAACAGTTATTATGAAGATACGATGCGGGCAGGACATTATGAAAATAACGGCTGCGCGGTAAAAGTGATGATTCGGCAATCGCCGGAAGTGATTGACGATATTATCGGTTACGGCGTAGAGTTTCACCGCTCGCAAGACGGGAAACTAATGTATACCAAAGAAGGCGCACATTCTCATTCCCGCATTTTGTTCCATGAAGATATTACGGGCAAGGAAATTACCACCAAACTTCTTGCCGCCGTGCGCAAATGCCCTAACGTACAAATTCTGGAGCAGTTTTGCATGGTAGATTTAATCACGCACAACAATCGCTGCTTTGGTATTGTCGGAACAGACAAAGAGTCCGAATTAACCGCAGTTTATGCAGCAAATACCGTGTTGGCCAGCGGAGGCGTAGGAGGACTGTATCAGAACTCGACCAATTTCCGCCATATCACGGCAGACGCAGTTGCCATCGCTATTTTGCACGGAATCCAGGTACAAAATATTAACTATGTACAAATTCATCCAACCACACTGTACTCGCAAAAAGAAGGACGACGGTTCCTCATCTCGGAATCGGTCCGCGGTGAAGGCGCCAAGTTATATAATGCGGCCGGAGAACGGTTTGTAGATGAATTACTGCCCAGAGATTTGCTGACGCAGGAAATCTACAAACAGATGAAAAAAGACCAAAAACCGTATGTATGGCTGGATATGCGTCCGATTGGTGAAAAGACCATTCGAGAGCACTTCCCCAATATTTACGAGCGTTGTTTGGAAGAGGGATATGATCCCCTTCAGCAGCCGATCCCGGTGGTTCCGGCACAGCATTATTTTATGGGCGGAATCAAGGCGAATCTGGATGCTAAAACAACGATGAAAAATCTTTTTGCCGTAGGCGAAACGGCCTGCAACGGCGTACACGGAAAGAATCGACTGGCTTCGAATTCTTTGTTGGAAAGCCTTGTCTTTTCCAAACGAGCCGCACACGTCATCAACGACGATGACGCTGAGGCGCAAATGGTGCCGGTTGACGACGCTCCGTACCAAGATCTGGAAAGTCTTAAACAAAAATACAAAAAAATCGTGTGGGAACAAATAGAAAGGAAGCCGGAACAAATGATGGATCCGATTGCGATGAAAATCAATGCAGACAACCTGATTTTACAGGCACTGCAGGAAGATATTACACAGGAAGATGTAACGACAAACGCCGTATTAAAACAATACACCAAAGGCACCGCACAACTTTTGTGCAAGCAGGACGGCGTGATTGCCGGATTAGGCGTATTTAAACGCGTTTTTGAACTGCTGGATCCGACTACGGAAGTCGACTTAAAATTCAGCGACGGCCAACAGGTTCAAAACGGAGATCTACTGGCTACGGTCACCGGTGATATGCGCGTCATTTTATCGGGCGAACGCACCGCGCTCAACTTCTTGCAGCGGATGAGCGGCATCGCGACCTATACGCACAAAACCGTACAATTGCTGGAGGGAAGCAAAATTCGGTTGTTAGATACCCGAAAAACCACGCCGAATATGCGTATTTTTGAAAAATATGCGGTCCGCGCAGGCGGCGGCTGTAATCATCGATACAACCTGTCTGACGGCATTTTGCTCAAGGACAATCACATCGGAGCGGCCGGCGGAGTACAGCAAGCTATCAAAGCAGCCAAAGAGTATGCCCCGTTTGTGCGCAAGATTGAGGTCGAAACCGAAACGCTACAGATGGTGCAGCAGGCATTGGAGGCAGGCGCCGACATTATTATGTTGGATAATATGTCTCCGGAAACAGTGAAACAGGCGGTGGCCTTAATTGACGGAAAAGCACAAACGGAAGTATCGGGCAATATCACGAAGGAAAATATCGATTTTTACAAAACGCTTGGTATTGACTTTATTTCCAGCGGCGCACTGACGCATTCCGCGCCTATTTTGGACGTCTCTCTTAAAAATCTGCATCCTATCGAATAGAATGATGATTGCTTGTTTTTTCCCGCAGAATCTGTCTGCGGGAATTTTTTATGCCGCCGATTGCTTTTTGACGGGTTGTATGGTATAATATACGCAGAAAGTTTTGCCCTGCAAGCCTTGGAGCATTCGCCCGGGACATCGTTCATGCACATGCGCCATTGGAGGCTTCGCAGAAACGCTCTTGCAAGCAAGCATTTTTGCTTCATGATATAATATAAAGAAAGCAGCAGACTACGACTGCTGCCAGCGAATACAGAAAAGGGGATCGAGTATGACCGTTACCATTATTTGCGATGTACTCGGAAAAGAGAACAACGGTACAACGATAGCAGCAATGAACCTGATCCGCAGTCTTAAGGCCAAAGGGCACACGGTTCGGGTGGTTTGTTCGGACAGAGACAAAGAGATGCTGCCGGGATATTACATTCTGCCTACATACAGCTTTGGCCCGCTCAACAGTTATGTTGCAAAAAACGGCGTGGCGTTAACCAAGCCGGATATCATGACAATCCGAAAAGCGCTCCATGGCGCTGACGTAGTCCATATGATGATTCCGTTTGCGGCATCCTCCGCGGCGGTAAAAATCGCCAGAGAATATGGGATCCCCATTACTGCGGGCTTTCACTGCCAGGCCGAAAATTTTACCAATCATATTTTTATGATGAACAATCGTCTGGCCAACAAAATCACCTACAAGATTTTTTATGATAACCTTTATCGATACTGTACTTGCGTACACTACCCCACTCGCTTTATCTGCGACGTATTTGAAAAACAGGTAGGGCCCACCAATCATTATATTATTTCCAACGGAGTCAGTAAAGATTTTGTTCGGCGCGATGTGCCGAAACCTGCCGAATTGGAAAATAAATTTGTGATTCTGTTCACAGGACGTTACAGCAGAGAAAAATCCCATACGGTTTTGATTGACGGTGTGGCAAAATCGAAATATAAAGATTTGATTCAACTTATTTTTGCCGGGGCTGGCCCGCAAAAAGAAAACATTATCGAACATGCAAAAAAACAAAACATTCACATGCCGATCATGAAATTTTATTCCCGAGAAGAACTGCTGAAAGTGATCAATTATGCCGATCTATATGTTCATCCGGCCGAAATTGAAATTGAGGCGATTTCTTGTCTGGAAGCGATTTCCTGCGGGAAAGTACCGGTCATTTCCAACTCAATCCGATCGGCAACCCGATATTTTGCGCTGACCGAAAACAACCGGTTTCATTGCAATGATTCCAATGATCTGGCAGCAAAAATCGACTATTGGATCGAGCACCCGCATGAAAAAGAGCTTTGCAGCCAACAATATCTCGGATACGCACAGCAATTTGATTTTGACCGATGCATGGACAGAATGGAACAAATGCTGCAGGACGCGATCCGACTGGGGCCTAAAAAGATGTCTTCGGACAAACGCTTTTCCCTGCCGCTGCAAAAACTGCGGCATCCGTACCGGCCCAAACAATTTAGAGCGCCTTCGCAACCCGATACAGAGACGGCCGCGCAACCACAGGAAAGTTCTGAAAAACAACCGGCCAACTGTTCTAAATAAAAAGTAAAAGAGCCGTTCGGATTAAAGTCCGAACGGCTTTGCTGATATCAAAAAACGCGTAACTGGTGAGAGTTTAGAAAAAGTAATATGCTGAAAAATGAATGCTACGGATAAAAATATAAAAGTCCACCAGTCAAAAACACATAAAGGGGCAGATCAATCCAGAAAAAAGATTATTAAAAAAGTTTACCGCGCATAAAACAAAAACGCCTTATTGAATGACCCAAAACAGAATCGAAAAGAAATGGCAGATCGTTCCGCCTAATACAAACAAATGCCAGATCGAATGCATATACCGAACTTTTTTCAGCGCATAAAAAACAACGCCTACCGTATAAAAAATACCGCCAGCCAATAAAAAGACCAGCCCGCCCAACGCTAAATTTTCCAATAACGGGCGAATGGCAAAGACAATCGACCAGCCCATGATGATATAACACACCACAGAAACCTTTTTAAAGCGCTGTAGATTGATGGCATTAAATACAATACCCAAAACGGCAAAACCCCACAAAATACCGAACAACGTCCATCCTACAGCACCGTGCAGCGTCACTAGCGTATACGGTGTATACGTTCCGGCAATCAGCAGAAAAATGGTACAGTGGTCAAAAATACGAAAAACTTTTTTGGCTGTTTGGTTGGTCAGCGCATGGTACAACGTCGACATGGTGTACAACAAAATCATCATCGCCCCAAAAATCGACGCGCTGACAATCATATAGGCATTGCCCGTCAAAGCCGCTTTGACAATCAGTACCACTAACGCCGCAATCGAAAGTCCGGCGCCGACGCCGTGCGATACGGAATTAAAAATTTCTTCGCCCAATGTATACGGCTTTGCAACAGTCCGTTTTTTCTTTTTTTCTTTTTGCATTTGTTTTTCCGTCTGCACCATAAAGTCCTCCGTCAAAATCACGACATCTAGTTTACAAACTATTATACACGTTTTATCTAACCTTGTCAAGGCTCTTTCACAACATTAACAAGCTGTTCAACATTGTGCCACATTTGTTTGTCGAACCATGTAATATTTTGAAAAAGGTGCAAGTTTGCGCTGATTTCCAAAACATGCAGCTCAAAAAAGGATATAAAAATTGAGGATTCCCCGATACCGGCAAATCCTCATATTTTTTTGATGGATCAATCAAGCGCTTTAACCGCAACGCCCTTCACTTTAACTCGATTTAAACTAAACCCTGTAAAATCCAGTTTTTCATAGGCGCTGTTTTCGGGAATCAAACTCAAAAAGTCTTTGTCGTAACTCATCTTGCGCACATATAAATCCTTTCCCACAGCCGCAAAAACGACCGCATCCCGAGGAGCTTTCCGCTGTTTCTTAAAAACAACGACCTGGTCCTTTGCGTAAGTAGGCGCCATTGAATCATCTGCCATTTTTAACGCAAAATATTCCGAAGCGTCTGCGGTCTCTGCCGACAAATCCACCGTTACACTGCCGGACGGCGCCGCATCAAAATCCGTATAAGAATCAAATAAAGTAATTTCCATTTTTTTCTTCCTTTCCTGTTGTCTTCTTCATATAATCAGTACCTTAGATGCCGAGTTCTTTATGATCGTTAATTAAAATATCATATGCCGGATCCCCGGTGCAATACCGTTTCAGCTTATTGACCTGACGGTCTACAAACCACCAAAATCCGTACCAGCCTGTGATCCGCCAACGCACAGACCAGACACGGCGGTAAAAGACTTTTGCATCCCGAATCTTTTGCTCCAACAAGGAGATCCGAGCATCAAAATTCTCGATTTTTCCCTTTAATTGCAGCTCATATTTATACTCAAACATTTCCAGCAAAATTACATAGGCTTTGACGTCCGCACAAAATTCATCCAAATGCTGCTGCGCGTCCGCACTATCCATCTGAATCCGCAAAGCCTGCTTTTCTAAATTGGCAATATCCACAAACGTCTGCTGCACTTTTTCCAGACTCAACCGTTCTAATACGCCGAAATCCTCAATGGGAAGCAACAAACTGAAAACAGGATCCGTACAATTACAATATTTGGGCATCAGCGAACTGGCCTGATAGATCAACTGGCTCAACGAACGGCTGCGGGTACGAAACACAAACCGATCTACAAATTCACCGGCTTGCTGATAATCCGAATTGGTATCCATACTCCAGCTCAATGCCCCGCACCAGGCAATGGACTGATAAGACACGACCGGGAAGCAGGCACTTCCAACATCTCCCCAATCCGTCAATAACACCCCAATCCCACCATGTTTGCGACACGCCTGTACGGCATGCAGAATATTCTGCCGGGCCCCCTCCAAATCAGACAACACACTGGCCCACGAGGACGTCCCGGGACAAACATAAAACTCAAAGCCCGCCTGAGCCACCGTTTGCGCAGGGGTATCTAAATCCGTGTCAAAATTATATCCCCAAACCATAGGTATAATATCCCGAGGCAACTCAGACAAAACCTCAGGATGATGGAGTAAGATATCTGCCCACATCATCATGCGTTTGCCACGGGATTGCAACATTTGATGCAGTCGCAAAACATGTTCCAAATAAACAGTACTCATGCCGCGCTGCCGGCAGGCTTCCTGCGTCCGGCTCCCGTCGCGTTCCAGTTCGGACACCTCGTCACACCCAACATTGAACACCGGGCTATCGAAACACGGCAGCAAGCTGTCATATAAATGATCTAAAAACTGATAAGTTTCTTCGTTTAACGGATTGACGGCATACCCGTCCGGCATCGCCGCCAAATGCTGCAGCTGCGGTTTAATCATCCACAAATGGATATGCCCGAAACTGTTCTGATTGGGCACGACCCGAATATATCGGCGCTTACAATACTCCACAATCCGCAGCACATCATACGGGGTCAACGCCTCGATATCCGAAGCATATTCCGGATAGGCAGCAAACTCAAAAGCAGGCTGTTCCAAATACAATTGCAATTCGTTATACTTGAGCCGTGCCAGCAAATCTACCATCCGGAACACTTCTTCCAGTTTGGGGACCCGGTCTCGACTGATATCGTACAGATATCCCCGATGCGCGATATCCGGCTGATCATCAATCATACAAAACGGCAGTTTTCCGCAGGTACTTTCGATCATCTGCAACAGGGTTGTCATAGCCCGAAATGCCGCTTCTGCCGTTCCAAACCGAATCTGCACCCCTTCGGGACCGACGGTAAGCCCGTAATGCTCTCCCGACAAGTGCTCGTCCCGTTCCAGCCGGACGCTGACATCCAACTTCCCGGCATAGTCCGGCACAACATAACAATCGCAACCGCTGTAACGTCGGTAATCTTCTTCAAACAACCGCACCACCGAAAGCATTTCGGCATCTCCGCCATATGCAAACACCAACACAAACGCGCACGGCAGCTCAAAATATCCTTCGTACTCTTCATACACCTTGGGCTGTGGATAAAGCCACATAACAACCCCTTCTTTCTTACAATCCCATACAAGGATTAAAATCCAACCGGGAAAGATTATAGTTGGAATACCGTCGGTCCTGACTGATATCCCGCACATATCGTACAAACGGTGCAAGCGGAATAGGCTGCTCTTCCCGCTCCACTTCCACTTCTAAAACAGCTCGGTCATGCCAAAACGGATACAAGTCGATCTCATACACCAATCCTGCATATGGAATACGCCACCGACGTTTCTGCAACACGCGGCAAGCCGGGTCTGCCTGCAACAGCAGCGTCTGGTAAGTAGACTCGTCAATCACCTGCTCTTCTTCCTGACGAACATGCGCTCGCACATAATATTTATAGGTCTTTGTATACTCAATCTGCCCGGAAGCCCATTCCCGTTTACGGATCCGCAAACTTCCCTGCGGGCTGATTAAATAAACCTGATCGATTTGACTGCAATCGCTGCCCGGATACGAAGCCAGCTCCGCTTCGTCCGGATAATCGATAAGAAATTTAAATTCTTTTTCCAGAGGCATATCCGACTCCCCCGACTCTTTGAAATCGGTATCAGTATATCATACTTTTTTTTCCATTTCAAGCATTTTTACAGGATTTGTCTTGCAATCCAAAGAAAACTATGATATAATAGTTAAAATATTTTAATTATTTTTACAGAAAGCGAGGAGCCTCTATGCTGGAACAGGCTTTTGATGAAGTGTACACCAAATTCAGAACCCACTTTTTCAAACAAATTTTCAGCGCCGAACAAAAGACGGAATTATCTGCGGCAGAAGAAATGACCGCAGAAATTATCTGTGCCATGGGAACGCCAACGGTCAGTGAATTTGCTAAATTTGCTAATATCTCCCTGCCTAATGCCACTTATCGACTCAATGCGCTGGTGCGCAAGGGATATATCAAAAAGGTAAAAGAACAAAAAGATCGGCGGGAGTATCGGATTCATCTGACACAAAAATTTTATGACTACGCCAATATCGGCGCCCGATACACGCAGCAAGTGCTACAGGAATTGCGCAAACGGCTGACGCCGGAACAACTGGGACAATTGATTCAAACATTAAAAATATTATCTGATGACATTATGTCGAAAGAATAGAGGTTATACAAATGGCTATCAAAATTATCACAGACTCTTCCGCGGATATTCCCGCAGACGAAATCAAACAATTAAACGTCTCGGTTATTCCGCTTCGTACGGTTTTTGATGACAAAGAATATTTAGACAATGTGACCATGACCAACGAGCAATTTTATCAAATGCTTGAAGACGGTGGATATCCCAAGACCTGTCAGATCACGCCCTATGAGTATCAAAAAGTTTTTGCTCAGGCTACCGAAAATGGAGACGAAGTCGTGTGTTTAACGCTGTCCGGAGAACTGTCCGGAACGGCACACAACGCGCAAATCGCCGCAGAGGAATTTGACGGAAAAGTATTTGCAGTAGACAGTTTAAACGCCACCGCAGGATTACATATTCTGGTCTGTCTTGCCGCTTCATTGCGGGATCAGGGGCTTTCTGCCCAGGAAATTGCCGAGCAGTTACAGATTGCAAAAAAGAAAGTTCGTCTGTATGCAGTCATCGACACGCTGGAATATCTGAAAAAGGGCGGCAGAATTTCTGCGACGATCGCGTTTGCCGGAACGCTGCTCAACATCAAACCGATTATCACTGTCCATGACGGCAAGGTCGAAGTGATTGCAAAAGCCCGCGGCATGAAAAATGCACAGGCACTGCTGAACCAATACATTGATAAAACAAACGGCATTGATTACAGTAAACCTTATGGATTTATTTATTCGGGCGTTTCCGACGACGCTCTGCAAAAATACAAGCAGGAAAATCCTCAGTTGTGGCAAGGCAATGAGGCCATGATGAAAACCAGCCAATTGGGCTCAACGATCGGTACACATATCGGCCCGGGAGCAGTTGGAATCGCATTCTTTGAAAAATAAAAAGTCTACAAGTAATACAAGCACCCGGCTGAATCGACAGACCGGGTGTTTTTAGATGCAGAAAGTTGTGAAAAAATTCGGACTTTTTAAAACAGGAACAAGAACTTTTGGACAGGTTTGTTCTCTATTTTTTTATCCATCTGTTTGAACAAGAATCGGTTCTGCAAACCGGCGACGGCACTTGACGAGCAAGTTGAAATGTGCTATGATAGGCGTAAAGACCGCAAAGGACGATCTATCAAACCAGACTATCAGTCAGAAAGGGGTATTTTGATGAAAATAGCGGTATGTTTTGAAAACGGTCAGATTTTTCAACATTTCGGACACACCCAAACCTTTAAAATTTATCAAATTGAAGATAACAGCATTCAATCCACCCTGCTGCTCGACGCACCGGAAAGCGGACACGGCGCTTTAGCCGGATTTTTACAAGAAAACGGTGTAGACACACTTATCTGCGGCGGAATCGGCGCCGGAGCCCGGACGGCTTTGGCAAACGCTTCGATCCAGCTGTATCCAGGTGTTACGGGAGATGCGGATCAGGCTGTGGAAGATTTATTGAAGAGTCGCTTAGTTTACGATCCGGACGCACAATGCGCAGATCATGCACATCATCACCATGATTCTTCACATTCCTGTTCCGGCGGAAACTGCGGAAATCACTGTGAAAAATAAAAAAACAGGACCGAATTCGGTCCTGTTTTTTATCCAAGAGAACAGACGCGAAAACCTGGGGTCAAAACATATCTGCCAAGCTGCCCGATAGGCAATGACGGAGTGATAAAATTTTTTGTTTATTTTGTGTGAAGAATATTCTTAAAAAATTACGTTGAGAGCCCAACCTTAAGCCTTAAAGACAAGTAAGCAGCTAAATCTACTGTCAATCCCGTTGCTTTTTATTGATTTCTCCTTGTTCAAAATAATTGACAGGCAAAATCACAACAAAGACGTTTTAACAAAGATTTTGTCGATAAAAAAAGATTGTTTTGCATCTAAAACAGTTCCGGCCACTGCTTTAAAATTCTTGACAAAATCAGAATTTTATTATATAATAGGTAGCACAATCATCCGGGGGCGTACCGGTTTCGACGGGGATGCTGAACCACGATAAGCGGGTAGTGTCGCGGCAATCACTTAAAAGGTCGCAACTTTAAAATTAAACGCTAATAAAACTGAATTAGCTGCTGCCTAATTAGGCGGCCGTCCTCTCGCGGAGTACTGCGGCCGCGAACAGGGCGTCGATGAGCAGTCCACTCTTTGTACGATGCCGAGAGTACAAACCGTATCATTTCGGCTATCGCATGCGGCGGCTTGTTTGTTGTCCGCCTCATGCCGAACTCAAACAATAAACTAAACTCGTAGAAAGTCGTGCGGACGCGTTTTCGGACAGGGGTTCGACTCCCCTCGCCTCCACCAATCGGGTATTGGACGAACACCTGCTTTTTCGCAGGCGGCTTTGCCGTGAAATGTCCGCTCTGATACCAAATCAGAAAACGCCGTCTTGGATTTGTTCCAAGGCGGCGTTTTACTATGTCTGAAATCGGCATATTCGTATTATTTTCTATTCTCTTGTAAAATGAAAGTACAATAAAAAACAGGAGGATAAACACAATGGAAAAATCATTATTTGAACAAATGGGTGGCACATACACACAGCAAGGAGATTATGTTTTGCCAAATCTCATATTACTTGCCGAAAATCAGCCTATTGGTATATGGGGACAGTGGCACGCACGGTATTTGAAACAGCACCACAGAATTCTGTATTATAACCTGCTGACAAGCGGGAAGCTGAACGCTCATCTTACTGAAATTGACCGGCAGGCAGAGGGTTTGTTTTTTAGACTGGTAAATCAAATGGCTGAGCGTGAGGGCGTAACCGAACAACTCAAAGCACAAAATCAAATGGAATGGGTTGGACGGATGAACAACATCCGCAACAGAGTATCGGAAATTGTGTATGCCAAGATAATATTTTCACTTTAAGGGACGGATTAAAAGAAAATTAACATTCCGGCTTTTAATTGGCAGATATAACAAATGTGAGCTGCTTATAACAAAAAGGCCTTGCGCCTGACGGCATAAAGCCATCAGGCGCAGGGTGGCACCAAGTGAGATTTTCACTTTTTCGGCTTTTGGATAAACCGTTGCTTTTTCATCACTTGCCCCTTATAACCGCGCATTTCGAGCAAAACAAATACGTCAATTATATCTATTCTGTCTCTTTTATTCTCTGGAAAATCGAATCGATCATGCGTGGGAACGAACAGGCCGCGTTGTCAGGAGATAAATCCAGTCTATCGTGGAGAAAGCGGCCAAATCGATATGAACGCAGACAATGAGCAATATATTCTTCTACGGCCCTTTTAGCATCATCTCCCACTTCCGTACCAATATCCTCAAGGGAAATCTTGAACTGTGGGTAAGAAGCATTGACGGCCTCTCTTACCGCCTTGTCAATAACGACACCGCAGTCTTCCAATCCGGCGTTTTTCCATGTCCTGGTCGAACACAAAAAGCGCCCGCCCTCCTTTGTGAAGCGATCTATGATAAAAATGCTATGCGGAACATGAAAATGCAGGAATTTACTGCAAAAAGAGACTTGATTCCGATAAACAAGGCTTTCATAAATGCCCGCATTATGTTCCCGATCATATTGTTCCGAGGCAGCCTTGAGCATTTCGTTGAATAGAGCCACGCACACAATGCCCTGTTTGAGCCGTTTGATATCCTCCGCACCGCCGTCAAAACGAAGGGGAGAAAGCTCTCTCAGGCACGATGTCAATTTCGGATAGCGCCCGTCATTGCACAGAAATGCGGCTGTTTCCCGAAAATATTTTCCCGTACCGTCACCGCGGGTTTCCAGATCTTTTTCTTCGTCAGCGCCGCGGTCATCCTTTTTTCTGTAATACCGTCGTTCCGGCGAGGCGGCATAGGAACGCCCGATCAGCCAGATTTTGTCCGCCAGCCGATTTGGTTCGCCCCACGGATTATTTTTCGGTTCGCACATATCATAAAGAATTTGATTGCCAAATGTGTTTTTTCGGTTATACCTTTGAAATCCCTGAAGTAGCCCGGACAGGGCGTTTTCTACTGATTTGATGTTATCCATTTGCATTCCTCCTAAAAAATTGATAATGGATATTGAGTGAACACGGGCGCATAGCGGCAGGCAACATACCTGCCGCTATCCAGTCTCGGATATTTAGTTTGTTGTTTTTTAGAGCACAGCCCAATTTATTCAGATACATACCACGCATATTTATAAAGTTGCGCTGTGTAAGTTAATTGTTCGAGATGATAAGACTCATAGCTTATCGGAACATCTCCAACCAACAGACGTGCTATACTGCCGGGACTTGAAAAGTATCTATATACATCTCTATAAACTTCACCCCCATATATGTCATGGCCTCTATAATTAAAGATAAATATTCCGCCAGACACTTTGTTCGCTGGTGATTTAGAAGTGACCCAATTTTCTGTTTGTTGAAATGTTACTGAGTTTAACATATTGCATTCATAAAACGCATACTCACCGATATAATTTGTTGCGTTTGGAATAACAATCTCAGTTAGCGAAATGCAATTCCTAAAAGCACCTGATTGAATAGACTGTAAAGTTGCTGGCAATTGAATATTATTAAGCGCACTACAATTAAAAAATGCATTTTCGCCAATGTTTACAATGCCTTCATGTATGATAACAGAACTAAGATTTCCTAAGCCTGAAAAAGCGTTATCAACAATTTGCGTTACAGCCTTACCGTTGTATGTGTCGGGAATTTCGATCGTAGCAACGTCTTTGGCCCCTTCTCCGGCCTTAACGCCATATGTGCCGTCAGACAGTTCAACATATATCAATATCTCCTCTTCACTATCAGAGCCGCCGCTTCCAACGCTTCCCAAATTCTGGTTTGTGCCGTCGGTATAATACACTACCAGTTCGCCTGCATCATTGATTTCCATATGGTCAATCCCGCGGCCTGCTTCACCGGTATCGCCCTTGTCGCCTTTTTCACCCTGCTCGCCTTGTGCGCCTGTCGCACCGGTTTCACCCTGAGGCCCCTGCTCACCTTGCGGGCCCTGCGCGCCGGTGTCGCCCTTTTCGCCCTTCAGGGAAGCCAGCCACTCGGTTTCCGTTCCGCTGTATCCGTTCTCAACCGCCAGCTCGTAGGCCGATTTGCCGTCTGCCCCCTTTAAGCTCAGCAGCCATTCCTGCACCGTACCCTCATAACCGCCGTCGCAGGCCAGCTCATAGGCCGACTTACCGTCTGCACCCGTCGCACCGACATCGCCTTTTTCGCCCTTTTCTCCCTGTGCTCCAGTATCCCCTTTATCGCCTTTGGCTCCTACCAAGGACGCAAGCCACTCTTCCAGCGTGCCATCGTATTCGGGATTGACTTCTTTGAAAAGCTCAAAGGCCGATTTACCGTCGGAACCATCTTCACCCTTGGCACCGTCTACTCCGTCCTCACCGTGCAAAGAGGTCAGCCAGGCGACCAAATCGCCGTCAAAGCCGTTTTCCTGCGCCAACTCAAACGCCGATTTACCGGTTTCCCCCTGTTCACCGGCAATTCCTTTCAGAGAAGCCAGCCATTCTTCCTCGGTGCCGTCAAAGCCTTTTTCTACCGCAAGGTCATAAGCGGACTTACCGTCCGCACCGGCGTCGCCTTTATCTCCCTTGTCACCTTTGGCTCCTGTATCGCCTTTCTCACCTTTTTCACCTTGAGCTCCGGTATCACCTTTGTCGCCCTTTTCTCCGGTTTTTCCAATCAGAGAATCCAGCCATTCATCCAGCGTTCCGGTATATCCTTCTTCCACAGCGAGGTCATAAGCGGATTTGCCTTCTGCACCTGTCGCGCCGGTATCACCTTTTTCGCCTTTCTCACCTTTTTCACCCTGTGCGCCTGTGTCTCCTTTTTCTCCCTTGTCTCCTTTATCGCCTTTTTCACCGGGATTGCCGACAAGAGAAGCCAGCCATTGCTCTACTGTGCCTTGATATCCCTTTTCTACCGCCAGTTCATAAGCGGATTTGCCGTCTGCACCGGTTGCGCCGGTATCGCCTTTGTCACCCTTATCACCTTTTTCACCTTGGGCACCGTCAGCTCCGTTCAGAGAGTTAAGCCATTCTTCTTCGGTGCCTTCAAAGCCTTGTTCCACAGCAATGTCATAGGCGGACTTGCCATCGGCTCCAGTCGCACCCGTGTCACCAGTATCGCCTTTATCACCCTTGTCTCCCTTTTCACCCTGTTCTCCTACCAGAGATGCAAGCCAGGACTGCATATCACCGTCATAACCAGCCAGCACCGCCAAGTCATAGGCAGACATTCCGTTAGCTCCGGTATCACCCTTGTCACCTTTCTCGCCCTTTTCACCGGCTGCGCCTGCTTCACCTACAAGAGAAGCCAACCACTGCTCGACGGTGCCCTGATAACCATTCTCCACAGCTATATCATAGGCCGACTTACCGATAAGAGCCGAGAGCCATTCTTCCTGTGTACCCTCAAAGCCGTTTTCCTGTGCCAATTCAAAGGCGGATTTACCATCAGCACCCGTTGCACCAGTATCGCCCTTATCTCCTTTTGCTCCAGTATCGCCTTTTTCGCCTTTTTCACCTTGTGCTCCGGCATCACCTTTTTCACCTTGTTTTCCTACCAAAGATGCCAGCCATTCGCTTTCCGTCCCCTCAAAGCCGTTTTCCTGCGCAATTTCATAGGCAGATTTTCCGTCCGCACCGGCAGCTCCGACCAGAGAGGTCAGCCAATCGGATAGGGAACCCGTGTAACCATTTTCCTGAGCCAGTTCAAAAGCGGATTTTCCGTCTGCACCTGCTGCGCCCGTTTCACCGGTATCACCTTTATCTCCCTTGTCGCCCTTTTCTCCTTGTGCGCCATCGGCACCGATCAGGGAATCGAGCCATTCTTCTTCGGTGCCTGTATAGCCGTTTTCCTGTGCCAGCTCAAAGGCGGATTTACCATCGACTCCGGTCGCTCCAGTATCTCCTTTGTCACCCTTTTCACCCTTAGAGCCGACAAGTGTCAGCAGCCACTCGTTTTCGGTCCCGGTATAACCGTTTTCCACAGCCAGTTCATACGCCGATTTACCGTCGGCTCCTTTGCTTCCGGCTATGCCGACCAAAGATAAAAGCCACTCATCCTCGGTGCCTTCGTACCCGTTTTTGACCGCAATTTCATAGGCCGACAGGCCGTCCTTGCCGGTTAGTGTGGTGAGCCAGTCGGAAAGGGAGCCGACATAGCCATTTTCCTGCGCGAGTTCAAAAGCGGACTTGCCATTCTCTCCGTCAGCGCCCGTTGCGCCGTCCTTACCGACAAGCGTTGTCAGCCAGTCATCCAGCGTGCCTGTGTAACCGTTATCTACAGCTAATTCATAAGCCGATTTTCCGGACGCCCCGGTTTTTCCCGTTTCGCCGGGGGCTCCGATCAAAGAGCCCAACCATTCCTCGATACTGCCGGTGTAGCCATTTTCCACAGCTAATTCATACGCTGATTTTCCGACTTTCCCTTCTGGACCGGTTTCCCCCGCAAGCGACATCAACCATTGTTCCAAATCACCGGTATAGCCGTTTTGTACGGCCAGATCATAAGCCGACAAACCGTCCGACAGTGTAAATGCCGGAACAGCTCTGTCTGAATCATGTACGATCAGCGCTGCTGCAAAA
Source organism: Clostridia bacterium (assembly GCA_014872655.1). GTDB lineage: Bacteria > Bacillota > Clostridia > Oscillospirales > UBA644 > UBA644. Next base: position 403 of record WHHJ01000012.1, on the reverse strand, counting down.
GCGATGGCAACCATCAACAAAAGCGCTACAATGACCTTCACGGCTTTAGCCACTGTTTTCTTCTTGGTTGTAATCTGTACATTTTCCATTTCTTCTTGCCTACTTTCTTATATGACGCTATGCAACATAAACGACATTATGTTGTAGACATGCTAAAACCTATATCAAATGCCGACACGTGAATAAAGAATTTATAAATCAAAAAAAATTTTTGCATAAAAAGCCAAGCCTTTTTGAAGTAAAAATCAAAAAGGCTTGGCTTTGCTGCACAAAATTCGAGAAGAAGCTAAAACATATATACTTTTTTCAAAAAAAACTTGTATTTTTTTTAAAAATATGCTATAATAATGCAAATTAAATGATGCTTTGTATTGTTTTACAACATAATGTCGTTTATGTTGCA
>WHHJ01000119.1 GCA_014872655.1 Clostridia bacterium | reverse complement strand
GAAGAATAACAAGCAGTAACCGCAGAGCATGATTTGTTCAATCCCCTCTTTCCTGCTCTGCCCCTACTTTTACATGAAAGCAACACGCTTTCGCCACAGCTCTTTGACAACTGAATAAAGCAGACAGATACGTTTGTGAGATAGCGAGCCACGGGGACTGTACGCCACGACCTTTTCAAAAGAAAGCGAGCGACCCACGCAGTGATCCGAGAGCGACTGTTGGAAAAGTCGTTTTGCCACGACCTATCCTCACAGAATAATGATACGTCCGCATGGTGCGGTTCTGCCCACAAGAATGGGAATAGTTGAGATACTAATGGAGCTTTCCAAAGCCGTCTGTCTGCTTGTAAAAAACAACACACAGTAAAGGGGGTGCATAGATTATGAACAATACTGATGTGCCTATCTGGGAAAAATATACGCTGACGATTGAAGAAGCGTCTAAATACTTCCGCATTGGCGAAAAAAAATTGCGTAAATTAGCCGAAGAAAATATTGACGCTGGCTGGGTTATCGTGAACGGTAATCGTATTCAGATTAAGCGAAAACAATTTGAAAAAATCATAGATACATTGGACGAAATCTAATGTCATTGAGCCGTAGATATGGTATAATAAAGTATAGCGTATCACGGCTCATTCCATGACGGAAAGGAGCTTTACACTATGTCTAATGTAAAACGAAAAGACAGTAAAAATCGCAATTTGCGTAATGGAGAGAGCCAGCGAAAAGACGGAAGATACGTTTATAAATATACCGATATATACGGAAAGCCACAATTTATCTATTCTTGGAAACTTGTACCGACAGACAAGACACCTGCTGGAAAGCGTGATGATATTTCATTGAGGGAAAAAGAAGCACAGATAAAAAAAGACCTTAACGACAGTATCGACACAGTCGGCGGTAAAATGACAGTCTGCCAGCTTTACGAGAAAAAGAACAGCCAAAGAAAGAACATCAAGAGGGCTACCGAAAAGGGACGACAGTATCTTATGAACGCTCTGAAAAATGACCCATTGGGTATGAGGGCGATTGATACTGTTAAGCAGTCGGACGCTAAAGAATGGGCTATCAGAATGAGTGAAAAAGGATATGCCTATAAAACAATTGATAACTATAAGCGTTCCTTGAAAGCGTCATTTTACATGGCGATACAAGACGACTGTATCAGAAAGAACCCATTTGAATTTAAGCTAAGTGATGTTCTGGAAGATGATACGGAGCAGAAAGTTATCCTTACACCAGAGCAGGAAGAACGCCTGCTTGCCTTTATGGAAAAGGATAAGATTTACAGCAAGTATTATGATGAGGTTGTGCTTCTGCTGGAAACGGGACTTCGTATTTCTGAATTTTGCGGACTGACGACGCATATTGATATGCAGAACAAAATACTCAATATAGACCACCAGTTATTGAAAGACAGCGAAATCGGCTACTATATTGAAACGCCAAAAACCAAAAACGGAAAACGGGAACTTCCATTGACAGAACGGGCTTATCAAGCAATCCAAAGAATACTAAAGAACAGAGGAAAGGCACAACCGCTGATTGTAGGTGGTTACAGCAATTTCCTATTCTTAAACCGTGAGGGCTTGCCTAAGGTTGCAGGAAACTATGAGGGTATGGTGCGAGGGCTGATTAAGAAGTATAACAAATATCACACGGACAAGTTACCGAACATCACACCACATTCATTCCGACATACTTATTGTACGAATATGGCAAACAGAGGAATGAACCCAAACACCCTGCAATATCTCATGGGACACGCCAACATAACCATGACACTTGGCTATTACGCACACGGTACATTTCAATCTGCAAAAGCGGAACTGGAAAGACTGGCTTGTTAATATCGGAGCTTATATTTACTACTCATTTACTACTTTTGGTTGCATTTTCATGCTGGTAAATGCCAGCTTATGCAAGGTATCTTCCAAAAGGAAAATACCGATAAAGCCCTAAAATACGGGATATATCGGCATTTACCAACTTATGAAAAGATAATCAGAAATTTAGTAAGTTTTTATCATTAAAAATTTATGCTGTCTCATCCGGATATCGTTGTCGAAAAGAAATCCGATTTTCCTGACGAAGATAAATGTGTTCATGATTCAAAGCTTTTGATTCCAACACTAAAAGACTTCTTTTCCAAACATCCGCTAATTAATCCGAAAACCTTCCTCGGAGATGCGGCTTTTGATACCGTTGAGCTTTATAAGAACCTCCTTACCGGTGACACCTTCGGTGATGATAACCATTTCTCGAAAGCTTATATCCCTCTGAATGCAAGATCGGGTCTTGAAAATAAGGATTATTCCATTAATGAAAATGGTGTTCCCTGTTGCCCTCACGCCCCTTCTCTGCCTATGAAACCCGAGGGCAGTAAATCAAACTTACGAAGCGGTATACCAACTTTCAAGTTTGTCTGTCCAAAAATGAAATGGGTCTATGACAAAACGACTCGAAAAGCACATCGCCAATGTTTTTGTGAAAACCCGTGTACTTTCTTCAAATGCGGTCGCATGGTATACATATATCCTGAAAAGAACC
>WHHJ01000118.1 GCA_014872655.1 Clostridia bacterium | reverse complement strand
TTCAATGAAATTTTTTAGCCGCTGTAACATTTCGCGGACATTTGGGTTTTACAATGGCCTTATCAAATATGGAGGTGATACAACTATGACATGGCCTTTTGAGAACGATACAAGCGCCATTACAAAAAAGTTGGCAAAACGAAACTTAAAAGCAGATAAAAGTAGAAACATCCTCATTATCATTACGATTGCCTTAGCTACCTGCTTGATAATGACAACGACCTTGTATTTTTTTGCTTCGCAGCGAAAATCATTAAATGATGCAGCTGGGCGTTATCAAGCAATTATCAATGAAGTCGATAATGATACCATTACAAAATTAGTAAATGACAGTAGGGTTCAAGTGGGTGTAAGTCATTTATTGGGTTTAGTATCTTATGGGGACTACAAATTAACCGTCCGTTCAATGGATGAAACACTAATGAAATTAGCAAAATATCCTGATTTGGAGGGGGAATTGCCCAAATCTACAAATGAAATTGCTATCACAAAGGCGTTTCTTGATAGAGCTGGATTGTCCAAATCCGTGGGCGATATTATATCGTTAAATCTGGGAGATGGAGAAAAAGATTATACCTTATGTGGTATTTTGCCTGTCGAAAATTCAAATTATTCCGTATTCGTGTCGCAGTCCTATATTGAAAACAAGCTCAGCGAACCGGCATACTCCGCTTATATCCGTTTGAATGAATCTGATGGTTGGTCTAAGGCTGCTATACAAGCTGAATTATCAACATTGTGCAGAGAATTGAAAATACAGCCGGAGCAAATGCAGTTTTCAACATATTATTTTTCTCTCATTGAACAGAGAAGCAGTCAATATATCACTGTAATAGCATTTATCAGTCTTATTATCGCTTTGGCGTGTACCCTTGTTATTTACAGTCTGTTCTATGTGTCCATAGCCAGAAAAACAAAAGAATATGGAAAACTGCGGACAATAGGGGCAACTGGAAAACAGATGAAAAGAATCGTTTTTAGAGAGGGATTTCATCTTTCCAAAATTGGTATTCCGATTGGAATATTAGCCGGTGCAATAGCGGGATATGTCCTTGTCCCGCAAGGCTGGAACACTTTAATGGTATTTGTAATTGCCGCTGTCACAGCTCTGTTTGTGTATTTATGCGTTATGATTGCTGTAATTAAGCCAGCCAAGATTGCTGCTCATGTTACGCCTATTGAAGCAGTCCGTTATATGGCGAGCAATAATGATGTAATGTCCAACAGTACAAAAGTGTTACATCGTTCTCTATCCGCAAAAAACTTAGCTTTTCTTAATTTTGCAAGGAACAGAAAGAAAACCGCCTTAACGATTCTGTCGTTAGGGGTATGTGGAATTTTGCTGATGGCAAGCTCTGCATATTTTAATTCCATTGATCCTTTAGCGATGGCGCGTAGGAGTTTTCCTTACGGAGAAATTCGCCTTGAATTAGGCGATTACGGGCCACAGGCACATAACAGCGAACAATATTCAGAACTCCAAAAATCGAATCTGCTTACAGAAGATTTTAGAGAATCCATTTTGGACATAGATGGTGTGGAAGAAATAAAAGAATACCAAGGCACCGTTTTGAATGTTCGTATGCCAACGGGAGATATTGAACCGATTGTTTCAGACGCATATACACGAAGCTCTCAAAAATTGATTGAGCAATATTTGATTGATGGTACAGCAGATTTGCAGGAACTACTTAAAAACAATGGCATTATTATTGAAAATGGCCCACAGTGGAAAGAAACTTTTGGGTGGGATGCAGCGATTGGGGACGAACTTCTGATTGAAGTTGGCGGACAAACATTGGAAGTAAAAGTAATGGGAATTGTGGACGCTAATATCCCGTATGGCGGATATGATACGCTATTTATTCCTTTAGAAATGCTGTCAAAGATCGTTCCTATTGAAAACCTCAATTATCAATTTATTGTAGATACAGATGACAGTAAATGGGCAGCCGCAAAAGATGAAATCCAAAAGATAATTCCACCGACTTCCAGCCTCTATGTTAGTACCTTGAATGATTGGGTAGAGGCATACAACGAAAAACTATTGAACTATCGTATGCCAGTCTACATTTTTGTTATGTTTATCGGGGTTTTTGGCATTATCAATCTGCTAAACACACTGATAACAAACATCTTGACCCGGAAGCGAGAACTGGGTGTTTTGCAAGCGGTTGGTTTGAGCAGTAAACAGCTTTCAAAAATGTTATTGATAGAGGGCTTGTTCTATACATTAGGGGTGCTTCTTCTTTCCATATCATGCGGAACTCTTATCGGGTATCTTCTCTGCACCGTCTTTAGTGCAATGAGTATTTTTGGAAAAGTAAGCTATCATTTTCCGACAGTTGAAATGTTCAGTTATTTTATACTGATGCTTGCCGTCCAAATGCTTTTCTCGTATTTGGCAATTCGGCAGATAAAAAAACAATCTCTGGTAGATCAAATACGGGAATTGTCATAAGAATTTTTGAAATGTCTGAGTGTTGTAACATTTCACCCCGATTTTCAATGAAAATTTTTGGCCGCTGTAACATTTCGCGGACATTTGGGTTTTACAATACCCTTATCAA
>WHHJ01000117.1 GCA_014872655.1 Clostridia bacterium | reverse complement strand
CCGCGCCCCAGAAACGCCCCGGAGGGGCGTTTCTGGGGCGCGGCTTGGCGAATCTTCCCGGTCGCACCAAACCATGAAAATCCGAACCTTTTCTCGATAGGAGAAGAGTTCGGATTATTTGTTTTTCGACTGCTACGAAACCACCTATTTCCGCAACGGGGTGAAGCGCAGACCGACATCCAAGCCAAGATGCCCACGGAAGAGTAAAACGACTTTGTAAATTGAAAAGAGACCGTGCTAACATGGCATCGACAATTTCTGCGTTTTGTTCAATTCATTTCTGACAACTATGAAATTGATAAACATTGTATTTGGAAATACAGCATGCTATAATTATGCGAGAATATTAATATAGGCTTTAGGAGGTGCTGAGATGGCCAAACAGCCAATAAATAATGGCAAGGTTGTCGAACGTTCGTATGAAGATTATAGAAATAATCAGTACTTAGTTAATCGACGTTATCAGAGAAAACTGGTTTGGGAGCTTGAGGAAAAACAGGCGTTTATTGATTCCCTTGCAAATGGCTATCCTGTTCCACTTTTTCTTTTTGCAAAATGCGTCTATAAAGGGCAGGATCGAAGCGAAATCATTGATGGCATGCAACGCTTAAATGCTGTTTTTTCTTTTATTGAAAATGACTATCCTGCTGCTAATGGGGAATATTTTGATTTAAGCACTACAGCTTTGACAAAAGACTTGTTGGACAGTCATATTTTAGAGCAAAGGCAGCCTGCACTGAATCGTGAGACGTGCGTTAAGATAGTCAGCTATGAACTGCCCTATTCGATTTATGACGAACATAATCCCGATATTATCGATGAAGTATTTAGGCGTATCAATTCTAACGGCAAGCATCTTTCCCGCCAAGAAATCCGACAGGCTGGCGTAGTTAACGATTTCTCACAACTTGTAAGAAATATTGCAACTCGTATTCGTGGCGATGTTTCTCATAATGATTTTTTGTTGCTCTCACAGATGCAGACTATCAGCATCACAAAAGACACTTATCATGGGGGAATTGATCCTGAATCTGTGTTTTGGGTTAAGGAAAACATTCTATCAAAAGAAGATCTGCGTCAGTCTATGGATGAGGAACAAATCGCCGATATCCTCGGTGCAATGTTGCTGACACCTGTCCCTCCTTCCAATGTTAGCATATTAGACGAATATTACGGTTATAAACAGCCGGATGCTTCTGCGCGGTATCAAAAGATTGAAGAAGCACTTTCTGCAATATCTCCAGAGAAAATATCTGAGCAGTTCTTTTGTGTGTATGACGAAATCAAACGTGTGTTTTCCGGACGGCAAAAAACAATTATTACACAAATGGTATCACCAAGGACCTATCGAGGACCGCGTTATTTTCAAGTACTATTTCTTTCCATGTATGAATTATTAGTTCGACAGGAAAAACGTATTGCTGACTATGATGCACTTTATAATGCACTAGATGGAATCGGTGCTAGAATTATTCACATTTCAGGCGGAGGCGGTTGGTGGTCTCAACAGGAGAAAATCGATTTGATTGCTGCTACGTCGGGTGTACTGGCACCGCATTTTGTGGAGCGTGGAGAAGGAGATCCCATGCTTTACTCTTACGCAAATGAACTAGAAACACTTCTCAAGCAGTCTTTCACAGAAAATACCCAGTATGATTTCAAACAAGGCATTCACAACATGGATGATGGCAGAAGAAATAATACACTAATCCGAAAAATTTTTAAGACCCTTACGGCAATGGCCAATGCAGGGAAAAATGCTACCGGATATGTTCTTCTTGGTGTTGCAGACACCTTTGAGGATGCAGAAAAAATCCGGCAAGTCTATGGGCAGGAGTCCATCAGGGTTGGAGACTTTTATGTGACGGGTATTAATGGTGAAGTTGAAAAATACTACGAAAACTATGATGCCTACATTTTAACCATCAGAAACGCCCTAAATGATATGCCGCTACAAGATCATTATCGTAGGCAAATTGGGACCAAAATGCGTCATGTCAACTATCATGGAAAGTCGGTAATTATTTTACGGATTACTTGTAACAGCGGTCCAGCAATCTTCGATGGAGCATATTATACAAGGAGCGGCCCTAGTAACGATCCTGTACCAGTAAAGGCAGAAGAAATGCCGGCATTTTTTGCTCAGTTTGCTTAAGCCGTAAGGCGGGAATTGTGCAGTGTTTCCCTAACGTAACTTACTGCGTCTATGATTATAACCGTGTGGGAACCGATGGCAAACAGCGGGAACTCCATGTCGAAAAAGCGTTAGAGGCGACTCGACTAAAGCCCCCTGAACCGACTACCTTCAATGGTCATCTTGCCCAATGTACTTATTTTACCGTAGACGCAGTTTGCGGAGGATACTGTGGCTTTGCCGGAGAAATGTCCTTTGTTTCCTTACTGATTACAGATGACCAAGGCACCTTGCTCTGTGGTGATGAATCTCTCACCGTCAAAAAAGGGGAGAGCTATTTTCTACCGGCTAACAGTAGCCGCTACACTCTATCGGATACCGTAAAAGCACTGGTGACAACCCTCTGACACACCCATTTTTGTTAATTCCCACGGGTTATAACG
>WHHJ01000116.1 GCA_014872655.1 Clostridia bacterium | reverse complement strand
GAAGCGGCGAAGTCCGTGTATTGTTAGGCTCTACTCAAAAAATGGGCGCAGGCACGAATGTTCAGGATAGGCTTATCGCCATTCATAATCTGGACTGTCCGTGGCGACCAAGCGACCTTGAACAACGGCAAGGGCGTATCGAAAGACAGGGAAATATGTTCCCAGAAGTCGAGGTTTACCGCTATGTAACCGAGCAGACCTTTGACGCTTATCTCTATCAGCTCGTGGAGAGCAAACAAAAATTTATCTCCCAGATAATGACGAGTAAAAGCCCCGTCCGTTCTGCCGAAGATGTGGACGAGATTGCCTTGTCTTTTGCAGAGGTCAAAATGCTTGCCACAGGCGACGAGCGTTTTAAGGAAAAAATGGACTTGGATATTCAGGTTTCCAAGCTCAAAGTGCTGAAACAGAGTTATCTGTCCGAGCGTTACGACCTTGAGGACAGGATACTCAAACACTTTCCTCAGACGATTATGGAGTATGAACAGCGTATTGTCTGCTATGAAGCTGATACAGCTCTTGCCGAGCAGCACAAGCCACAGGGCGAGGAAAAATTCTGCCCGATGACCCTGCGTGGTATCCGCTACGCCGAAAAAGCCGCCGCAGGAGAAATGCTCCTTGCGATTTGCAAAGAGTACCCGATGCCATCACCTACCGAAATCGGCTCTTATCGTGGCTTCAAAATGGAGGTTTTCTATGATACGGTGGGTACGCATTACTGTCTTAACCTTTGCGGGAAAGCAAAGTATAAGGTGGAATTAGGCTCTGACCCTCTGGGAAACCTGACCCGAATTGAAAACGAGCTTGCCAAGCTCCCCGCCCGATTGGAAGCCGCAAAGACCAAACGGACGGAAACCATCGCACAACTTGAAACCGCAAAAGCCGAGGTGCAAAAGACTTTTGCCTTTGAGGAAGAACTGAAAGAAAAATCGGAACGGCTGAACGCTCTCAACATTGAGCTTAATCTGGATAAGAAAGACCCTGCCGTGCTTGATACAGAGCCAGAGCAAACCGACGAACAGCCTGAAAGAAAATGTGCAAATCGTGAGCGATAATCTGATTTCCACATTTGAGTAGGTCTTTTGAGAGATGTATAATAGGGCTGTGAAATGAAAATCGGAGGTGGTTAGATGGCAAAGGACTTGAGCTTCAGCACATTTCTCGATGAATACGATGCTGACTTTTTCGATTATCTCAGTAAGACAAGCGCAGCTTGTCATTCCGACAAAAGGTATAAAGAGCTGACGGAGCAGATAAAAACGCTCTACGAACAGCACCCCAATGTGAAAGCAGTTCTTGATGTAGACAGACCTTGCGAGCTGTCTGAGGAGGATTGCGCCGCTTTGGTCGAGGTGCTGAAATGCAAAAACGAGATGGCTGGTTTAGGGCTGAAAGAGGTTTATTTCAAAGGCTGCATTGATTGCGTCAGCTATCTTAAAAAACTGAATATGCTCTAACCTGTTGCGGCATTGGCGTGAAGCTGATGCCGCTTTTACATATGGGAACTATTGAAAATCTAAAGAAATAGCATATAATTAAAGTAATAGCAAGAACAAAAAAGGCAAGGAGAATTTTTTATGAATAAAGATGTTGCTTTTATTTCTAATCAAATTATGGGGTGGTTTGAACAGAATAATTCATCCGTTGGGGATATAATGACACCAAAACATTTACTCTCACTGTCTTGTGAAACGCCAATATGGAACAGCCAACAGCGAAATGCAATTCCTGATGCAATTCAACATCTTATCGAGCAGGGTTATATTACAGCAAACGCAAATGACTATATTCGTCTTACAAAGAAAGGGTATGAAAAAATACATATGATGAACCTATCAGAAATTATTACGGCATTGTTGGAAAAATATCAGTCTGGTGATGCTTCAAATATTGACCCGTCAGAGTATAATATTGACAGAAATAAATTGCTGGAAATAGTTGAAATCATGGAAAAAAGTAATCTTATTACAGGAGCTTCAATTAAGCGTGCTGGACGAGAAAATAAAATTGTTCTTGGTTGGCCTGAGAAAGCACAAATTACATTGCAAGGAATTGATTATTTAAATGGAAAGAGTGCACAAATAATGAATCAAACTAATTATAATATCAACAATTCATCTTTAATCGGTTCTCAAATTGGAACAAATAATAGTCAACTTTATTTTAATCAAAATGAATTTTCAGAAGAAATTAGTAAAGCTATTTTAGAAATAAAAGCTATAGCAGAATTATCCGAGGAAAACAAGGTTACAATTATTGACTTGCTGAAACAAATTGATGATGCGATACAGTCAAATAATAAAAATGCACAAACGGAAGCAAAATTTACATTAAAGGGAATGTTAAAAGGAATTGGTAATGCTGGTGTCAAAGTCATTAGTGTGTTGTCTGGATTAGCAAATTTAGCGAACTTTTTTGGATTTGATAAACTATAATTTTTTATCAGATGGCACGATATTAAATTTGGCGTATACCTCAAAATTAGTTAAATGATATTGCATTAAAATATCATGTGATTTGTCGTTAAGCAAATTAGTTTTACATAGCCGAGAGATTTTCTTAATCGAAAATCCCTCGGCTTTTTCTATTTCAGGAGGTGATTTATTTGAATGAGAAGTAACAGACCCTATGTGCAGCTTGACCCTGCCGTGATTGAGCAGGCACGGCAAATGGACTT
>WHHJ01000115.1 GCA_014872655.1 Clostridia bacterium | reverse complement strand
ATCGAATATAATAGAGATGGACAAGTATGTCATACTCAGCGCATAGGATTAACAAACAAAGATTTTAAAAATTTACCCCTTGCATCACTGCTAATTAATGAAATTAAAAACTATCCTTTTTACAACAAAGAAAAAATCGTAAAAACATATCTTGATGATTTGTCTATAACAGAACGTGAAAAAAAGTGCATTGAATTATTAGGATACCGTTCAAAATATGTTATTGGTGAATAACTAATGCTCTACTTCTCCTCCATCCTTCAAACCAATCCTACATACAAATCTGCGGCGGACAGATTGTTCGCCGCATTATACTCTGCGGGAGTGGAATATCAGTTGATCGACGGCACTCAAGACATCTGGTTACGGGATTTTATGCCAGTTCAGATTCGGGATGGCCGCTTTGTTTCATTTCGGTATGAACCGTGCTATTTGGAAGATGCGCCGGAACTGAAAACGAACTTCAAACGCGACGTAAGCACACAATTTTCCTTTCCTGTCGCCTATTCGAATATCAACCTCGATGGCGGAAACGTGGTCTTTTCTCCATCGAAAAAAAAGGTAATCATCAGCAACCGGATTCTGACAGAAAATCCCGGCGTTACACAAACGGAACTCATCAAGGCTCTGGAACATAGGCTGAAAGCACAAATCATACTGATTCCATCCTTGAAAAAGAAATATGATATGACCGGTCATGCCGACGGCATGGTGCGGTTTGTCGATGAAAATACTGTGATCGGTAATTGCGTACCGTCTAAAAATGGATTGGAACAACGAATCAAAACGGTTTTACAAGGCTATGGAATCGATGTGATTGATTTCCCTTATTTTTCTTCATCCAATAACAGCGCAATAGGATGTTATCTCAACTTTCTGGAAACGGAACAGCATATTTTCCTGCCCGTTTTCGACAACGAGATGGATGAAAAAGCTGTGTCATCCGCAAAAGAAATTTTTTCAAAAATGATTGTTCCAGTCAATATCAATGAAATTGCAAAAGAAGGTGGCGTATTAAATTGCATCAGCTGGGAAAGGAAATAGACAGAGATGAAGCCGGAAATAAAATCTGAGAGATCCATACCGCCAAAAGACGGTTTTATGAAACCGGCATTACACTTTTAATATGAGATCGTCATTTTACAGACGAAAAGAAACGAACATTCGAAAATATGTTATATGTAAAGTCGTCCTATGATTGATTTTTCCTGCATTCCTATCATTTTGGCTAATTACAAAAACAGAAGGGAGAGCGCTTCTTTACGAAGTCTCTCCCTTCTGTCTGTTTTTTATTTTGCCCATATCGCTTATGCCGGTTCTACGCATTCTCTTAAGATTGCATCAAAACCCGGATAATGTTTTTTTACCGCAATCGGGTGTCCGTGTTCGTCGATAAAGCAATGAGATGAAGTCGCCGTAAATACAACCGTCTGGGTCTCACAATTTTTCATGGTATAACCCAATGTCAATTTAACACCGGTATAGTGCAAAAGTTTGACTGACACCTCAATTTTATCATCAAACGTCGTGGTCGTCAAATAGCGACATTCAATTGAAACGACGGGAGAAGTGACTCCGTCTTGTTCCAGACGTTTCAACCCATAACCGATCTGACGTAAAAAATCCGCGCGCGCCTCTTCCATCCAGCGGACATAATTGGAATGATGGGTAATTCCCATTTTATCTGTTTCGTAATATTGCACGTTGTGTATATAAGTATTCATATGATTCCCTCATAAATATTGTTCTGTGAATGCGTTGTTTGTTGATTTTTTTTTGAGATTGTACCCTTTGCTTTGTCATCACTGCTGCTTTGCATTCAAAAGCTCACCCAATGTGACCTCTCCCCAACTGTAGTTGGACAAATAGCTGCCTTTGAACAATTGCGCATATTCCGATTTACCGGATAAATAATCATATAGATCACAATGTACCCGTTCCATCACAATACGCCTTTTTCCGTCCACGGTTTCCATCACATCTGAGATCCCATATTCTTGTAAGATGTTTTTCAGTCTGAGCGCAACTTTGCGGTATCGCGCCAGTGTCACCGAGCTAACCGGCTCGTCTTCCCACAAAAAGCCAATCGCCTCTTCTGATGAGACAAACCCGCCGCGTCGATCTACCAACAGTGCGAATAATTCTTTGGATTTTTGGCTGCGGAATGCAATCGGCTTTCCACCTACAAACACATCAAAATAGCCAAACGTACGAATGGAAACATTTTTCTCTTCCTGCGGCTTTTCGGGCATGAGCAGTTTGTCAGATTGGGATACAGCCTGGGTGCGATAAAGCAAAACATACCGTGGAGAAACGAGAGAAGAACGCGGGAAACAAATGGCTTGTACACATCTCTCCTGGTTGTCCTGCACGTCGAGATAACGAAATTCTGCCTCACCGCGTGACAAGAAAGAGGTAAAAGACGTATACGGTATCCCACTCCGCGCCACAAACGTCTCCAGCGGCGTACGAACTTTCATCAACGCATACCATTCGTCTTTTGTATAACCAAAAAAATTGCAAACATTTTCACTTGCATACAGCGGCGTCACAGCACCATCTGAAATCTCGATTGCAGCAATGCCGTCTTTGAACTGCTGCACCATTTCTTGTACTTGCTCTTTTCGTAAAACTGACTGCTGCCTGATCGGTTCTTCGGGCAAATTGTCCGGAATACAGCGACAACAATAA
>WHHJ01000114.1 GCA_014872655.1 Clostridia bacterium | reverse complement strand
TTTTTACGGTTGGCACCATCTGCGTCGCACTTGCTGCCGGTCTGCCCCTTGGCTATGCACTGTTTTCCTATGCGAAGCATAATGGGATTTTTGGAATGAACGTTTATCACGTTCCTCTTATCCCGATTCTTGTTATGATTCTTCTGGTTGGTATTCTACAAATTGTACTTCCCTGCGTTTTAAGCAGTAATCTGAAAAAGGAAACGCTGGTTGAAAGAATAAGGTATCAGGGATAAAGATCCAATGCGCCAAAGCCCACTTTGCCGCCATCAGCAACGACAGTGTTGTCTACGATGTGGTGGACAGCTACGATAAGCTGATGCAGGTGGTTATGGAATAAGCGGTAAGAAGTTTTGCAAGAAAAATTGCATTTGGTTGCCTTATCGTATATAATTGATGAAAAAGCGAAAGGCGGTTTTGTATATGGCACCAATTACTCGTGAACAGGCATTGGAAAATGCTTTGGCTTCTTCGCGCATCGAGGGGTATGAAGTCACCGAACAGACCCGTACCGACTGCCGCCGCCTGATGGACGGCAAAGTAGATGCCCGCACCTTGGCTGCTGAAATTCTGGCACGGCGCAGGGCGCAGCGAGGGTAAAATGCTATGGCAAACTATGCAGTGGATTCTTTGCAGGATGGGTGCTATCCGGGCACTGTGGTGTTAATAAATATACTTGGCATTCAAAATCAGTCCGACTTGGATGCCGTGGAAGGTACGCTTGTTCCGGCCAAGGCTGCTTTATGGGAAGAAAAACCTTTAGCAGAAAGTTTCGATTTTGCGCATTACTGTGCGATTCATCGCTTTTTGTTTGAAGATTTATACGAATGGGCGGGCAAGCCGCGAACGGTGGATATTTCAAAGAAAGGCACGCAGTTTTGCCCCGTTGCACAAATTGAAAGCACAGCGAAAGCCATCTTTGCCAGATTAAAAAAGCAGAATTTTCTTGTAGGCTTAGACAGAGCGCACTTCATTTCTGCCATAGTAGACTTTTATGAACGAACGAATGAGCTTCACCCATTCCGAGAGGGCAACGGCAGAACCCAGCGTGTTTTTCTTTCGCAGCTTGCCCACCATGCGGGATATGTCATTGATTTTTCCCGTGTTGACCCGGATGATTTAATGATTGCCACAATTCAGGCTGCAGGCGGCGTGGATGATTTTTTGATGGTTCTGTTTGATGAGATGGTTGTCTAATGAGTATAGAATTTGGAAAATATACTTTTTCAATGTCAAAACAAGGAAGACGCGTATATGAATATAAATTGGACACAACCAATAACAGTATATGAACTGATTGCAATTGCACTGTCTACAATTGCATTAATCATTCCACTTATAAAATACATTTATAATCATTTTATTAAAAAACTAAAAGTTGATTTCTTGCCTTCTGGTATGATTACACTATTTCACAACAGGAGCGGATCGTACATTTCCCTTGGAGGTGTCTATGAGGTAAAGAACAAGTCGACAACAATCAAGGAAATTACAGCTAAGGTTATCCGTCAGTCAGATAATGCAACTCTTTCTCTGATATGGTCAACCTTTCCTTCTCCTATTTGTCGCAGAGTTGCAGGAAATTTTGAAACTTCTTTTGAAACTGCACATCCCTTTAAAGTAGAAGCGGATACATTGGCACCTGCATTTGTAGAATTTGTGGATAAATGCGCTAATATGGATGAAGTATCCAATAACATTTTATATCCGGTTGTGTGTGCAACGATGCCAATATTTTCTCAACCAAATGCAACCTTGCCTATTGTCGATGGCGCGGTACGCGCACTGCCTGAATATGCTTTAGCAAAAATCGCATTAAACGATCATTTCTTTTGGAAGGCCGACGAATATGAAATGGTTATAACAACAATTCATAGTAAAGGTACATTTGATAAGAAATATGTTTTTTCTTTATCAGATGCTGAAAGCTTTCGCCTGAGAAATAATATCGATAGCGTTTTGATTTCTCATGTGGCAAATCACTTTGGGATACCTGTTCAAGTGAACACTGTTACGAAAGACTTTAAAGAAAAGAATTAGCCGTGGAGGATTTTCTACATCGTATTGGCGCTATGGCGCGAGATACGGACGGTAAACTACGCCCCACGGCGGCTCGACAAAATTCGTATCGCCAATCCGGTCGCTTTCTGTATTAATGTGCAGGAGGCTCTTGTCGGTGGCGTATCCGACCCGCGCAACGAATCGCTGATTAAAATGTTCAACCTGATCAATGTCGGTGAGCGCGCAGGCAGCGTTTTACCGAGCATCCGTACCATCTGGCTAAGGCAGGGCTGGCAGGAGCCGGAAATCGTGGAGAGTTTTAATCCGGACCGCACAACGCTGGAGTTGCCGCTTGCCGCCAATAAAGTGGCGGTAAAAAGTGGCGGTAAAGAGGGCGGCATTGCTGAACATCGCAAAGCTGACATTTTACAATACCTGACAGACACACCTGAAGCAGCAGGCTAGGAAATTGCCGAAGCAGTCTGGACTACAGCTTTCCCGCACGAAAATGTATTTGGCAGAATTGATTGAACAAGAGGCTGTTGTTGCAGAAGGTGCCGGACGTGCGCGTAAATATCGGCTGAAAAGATAAAGGCCCCTGTAAGAAAATATATTGTAGATTGACCACCAACTGACCACCGGCAGTGATTTTTATTGCCGGTGGTCAGTTTTTATCGTTGGCACATTGTTTTATAGTGTTTGTGACAGGTGTGCCGTGGCGGTGCAGGACCAACAAAAAGGTGCAATATGTCATAGAATTGCGAGCC
>WHHJ01000113.1 GCA_014872655.1 Clostridia bacterium | reverse complement strand
GGATAAAAGGGTGAAGGAAGTTTTCTCCATTTATCATCTGTTGGGTAATTCCATTTATCAAGTGAAGTCTCCGGTAGCGGGATTTATTGTCAATAAATTCAATCTCTCAAAAATAGCTTATATAATGATTTAAAAATCAGTTTATTGGAATTTTTGCAATTTTAATTGAGGAACAAACAAGAAACAAAATCGTTAATTAAAGGTATTTCCCAATTTTTTGTTTTCACTCTGTTTCTTTCTTTGCACTTGCTTATAATCGGGACTTCTTGAACAGCTTCCCACCAGATTTTTTTTCCGTCCGATGGTTGCATGTGAGCTTCCAAAAACCACTGCAGCCAAAAGAAAAAAGCAAGTATTCTTTAGTTCATACAAAGATAAGGAAAAACTTATAGGCAGGCAAATTTGTCTGCCTAAATATAGTTTACTTTGATTTAGCATATATATAGGCTAATGGACTAAACTAAACCTTTTCCCGAACTTCGTAAAACACTCCGGTCCCATTGTACAGCCAAAAGAAAAAAACATTCCACGTCATATTTTTCTTTTCGCTGCAACCCCCTTTTTATAAACCATCAACCTTTTACACGAGGCCTTCTCTTCCCTGTGTTTGCACATCCGCATTCGGGCTGCCTGATATGAATTGTGTCGCAAAGGTACTTGTCATGTCTTTCTTGTATGCAAGGTCAAAGCCTAACGGTTCACGACAAAATCTCCACCCTCCGCTTCGCACGGGTAGTATTTAATCGTGAAACCTTGCATAAAGAGCCATGACACCTTTCGAGGCGACATAATTAAATCAGGCCCGAAAGTAGCAGGTGCTACAAGAGGGGAAAAAGAAAACTCAAGATTTTATAGATTATGGCAAACGATGTAACAAACTCAAATGGAAGAGTAACGGTAGACGAAGTAATACACAGGGATTCGGTTTTCAGATACCAATTGTTAGACCGCTTACGGTCAGACTGCGAGTATTACCTTAATTACGGTAACAGACATCCCAAATCCTTGTGGGCTGGCGATGAAAAATTACAAATTGAGTTTATGATAAAACTGCATGAGAGTTTCAAAGAGGGAGAAAAACCGGAGTGGCTTACAATGGATAAAATTTTGGAATACAGTAAGAGAATGATAGCTCAAGAAGAATAAAATTACTACTAAGGAACAGACTAAAAATGTGATATTATGGCATGGTTGGCAGTAAATAAAGACGGAACAGAATGGATTATGCCCGAAAAGCCCGTTCGGGGCCGGTGTGGGCATTGGGAGTATTTGGAAGAAGTGTACAATGTACCAATCGAGATAGAACTCCCCAAAGGGACTGTTTACAAACTTCTCGGCAAAGAACTGACATGGGATGACGAGCCGGTAGAATTACAGACCGAAACAGAAAAAGGTAAATACAGTAACGGGCTGTAGTATCAGTTTCAGCCCGTTTACACCGGCTAAGACAGATATACCGGTGCTATACCCTCTTTTATTTCCGAACAGACACTCATACCGTTTCCTTCGGAAATACCCCTTTATACCTTTCGGCTGCGCCATATCCTTTTATATCGAACGGCCACTCATGCAAAGGCGGCTTCTCCGCTTTGTTTCAAGGCAGACTCCGGCCATTTTTCCTTTACCTCTTCATTCCCTCATTTCTCTTGCCGGATAGAGACAGAGACATCTATACGACGCACGCGCCTTTTGGCGGATCTTTGTCCGATAGTATTTCCCACGATGCAGCGTATATGGTTGTTAAACGGCATATCGTTCTTGCCGCTTCAACCCCAAACAGCCGATACTCTTTCTCGCCTGATGTTCTTCCCGCCCACCTGCCGGAATGAGAGCGGTCTTGTGTCGGTGGACGGACAGGTCTTTCATGTTTCCGAACCCGCTGCGGATTGTTTTGCCTCGACTTTTTCGCGACCGCTTTATATTTGAAGTCGCCATATCGTTTTTCGTTGCAAAGTTAGTATGCAGACGGGCGCGACCTGGTGGTCTTGACCAATGGCGTATCGCACAAATCTTCCTTTATCGGGCCTGCGGTTTGGGGCTTCGCCTCCAAAATAAAGAGTATTTATGCGCTATCCTTGGTGCAGCCCTTTACTGCACCTACTTTTTACGCACCGTAAAACTGATTTATTAACTTCAAAAAGCAATCGCAATGAAAAAGATCGAGAACAATTTCGCAGTAACCGGATTCGTGGCAAAAGATGCCGAAGTCCGTCAGTTCACCACCACAAGTGTCGCACGTTTCCCGCTGGCAGTGGCCCGTCAGGAGAAGAACGGCGAAGATACCAAGCGTATATCCGCTTTCATGAACATTGAAGCGTGGCGCAAAAACGAGAATACCGGGTCGTTCGATCAGCTTACCAAAGGCACGCTGCTTACCGTGGAGGGCTACTTCAAACCCGAAGAATGGACCGACAAGGACGGTGTGCTGCACAACCGCATCGTGACGGTTGCAGTCAAATTTTATCCGGCTGTCGAGAAAGAGGAGGAAGTTCCTGCGGAACCGGCAAAGAAACCTAAAAAGGGCAAGAAGTAATTCCTGCCTTATTGGGACAAAGCGGCTTTCAAGCCGCTTTTGTTTTACTTGTTACCGTTCCGGAGCGTCTACACTTTTATACTTCTTCATACTCCACACGAAAAGTCCGCCGTCGTCCATTGATTTTCCCGTGCAAAGTTAAGGCGGTCGGGAACCGGCAAGGCGCGGCTTCATTTGAGGTTAACAACCATCAACTCGCAAGCTCGTCAATACTTGTTCAACACAAATGAAATCGTCCACAGGACTATCCGCTTCCTCCTTGCCTTGTTTCCCTTCTGTCCGCCTTGTGG
>WHHJ01000112.1 GCA_014872655.1 Clostridia bacterium | reverse complement strand
GGAATACCATGAGCATTATGAGCATGTTATTAAAACAGGAGATTATTATAAATTGATCGATCCCATCAGTCCTGTTTTCACGCCGTATTATGCAAATAACTATTATCGGTTATACGGAAAACATGCTTTGATCTCCGCTTATTATTTCTTGGCAAAAGACGGGTCTCAAATTCTGTTATCGTTTTTACAGGCAGAGGCAGATCCTCAGCCTCAGACGGTTACGCTGCGCATTGCTGCTGCCGATAAAAATGCAGAATATGTAGATCGGTTAACCGGAAAAAGTTATTCTGGAGAGCAGTTACGTAAAGGAATACAGGTCCAGACGTCCACCAGTCCGCATTACGCCGTATTGATGGATTTTCGAAAAAAATAGTAAAAAGTAATACCAATCGGTATAGACAAAACCGATTGGTATTGTTTTTTTATTGATAAAGATATTCTCTGCCGCATTTCCCAATTTTTTGAATGGATCCAATAGAAGTTAAGCAATTCATTAAAAGACGTGCTTGATTGATGCTGGCTCGGGTGGCCTTTGCAAATTCCTTGGCGGTAAAAGGTTTAGAAATTTCCGCGGGAATAAAAACGTTTCGGTATTCATCCGGTGTGTTGAAAAAAACAGTCCGACAAAAGGCTGACGGTACGATTTGGCTGCGGGTGGAACCTTTCTTTTTGTCCGCGCTCCAGCCATTGAGCAGTCGGTATTCGACAGCGTCTAAAAAAATCAGACAAAGGGTTAGGTTAGGATGAGCAAGAAGCGGTTTGATCTTGTACAGTTCTTTTGCTGCATCGTATACGGTGCCTGTTTTCGGGCTTTTTCGCTTTGGGGAGACGGAACCTGTCTGTTCGTCTATCCAGCACAGCCATTTTTGATGAAGAATCGGATATACAATTGTCAGTGGCCCCTGATCAAGAAATACAGCCGCTTTCTTTCGCAGTTTATCAAAATTGCGTGTCTGAATTTCAAAAATACCATGCTGATTTTGAATATCTGCAATAAAACCGTTAACGGGAATTTCATGTAAAGAATCATCCGGTTCAAAATAGAATTTTAGAATAGAATGCAGACCTTTTTCACCGTATGTTCCAATGCCGCGAAATTTTTTTCTTTTCCAATCACTTGCTCCATTGCAAGTTGAAATCGTTCTTCATTGGTCATCTTGTAAAGTTTGTTCGAGTTTTGAAGCGGGGGTACGGTCTTGTTTACAGATTTTTGCTACAAGTCCGGATAGCGCAAGCAGCGCAATACAGTTCGGAATCACCATCAGTCCGTTAAATAAGTCCGAAATATTCCAAACAAATTCTACTTTTAAACAGGACCCAAGCGCAATAAATAAAACAACAATGGCACTGTATATTTTTGTCCCCTTTCCTTTAAAAAGCCACCGAACGTTGATCAGACCGAAAAAGTGCCATCCGATAATCGTTGAAAAAGCAAAGAACAACATGCAGATGGCAATAAATGCGCTTCCAAATGCACCAAAACTGGTATCAAATGCCGCCTGTGCCAAAACCGCGCCGTCTGCGCCGCTGCCAAAAACGCCGGACGTAAGAATAACTAATGCGGTCAATGTCAAAATAATAAACGTATCTACAAAAACGCCTACCATAGCAACCGCGCCCTGTTGTTGCGGACGATCTACTTTTGCTAATGCGTGAGCATGTGGGGTAGACCCCATTCCTGCTTCATTTGAGAATAAGCCACGTGCAACGCCAAAACGCATCGCTTTTTGAACCGTTACCCCGACAACGCCGCCGGCAATAGCTTGAGGCTGAAAGGCCGCTACAAAGATTTGCCGAAAAGCGTCTGCAACCGAAGCGTAATGGATCCCGATGCAGATCAAGCAGCCAACAATGTAAAAACAGGCCATAAACGGTACGATTTTTTCGGTAAAAGAAGCAACGCGCTTTGTGCCTCCAATAAAAATGAATGCAGCACAAATGGCCACGAAGATGCCTACGATGATGCTGGGAATCCCAAACGCGTTTTCAAAGGCCGACCCAATAGAGTTTGATTGTACCATATTTCCGGCAAAACCGAGCGCGACGATGATGGCAACGGAAAAAAATCCTGCTAAGATTTTGCCGAATCTTCCTTGAAAAACAGCTCGAATATAATAAACAGGTCCGCCTGAAAGATGTCCGTTTTCTTTTACCTTAAATTTTTGCGCTAAAACGGCTTCCGCATAAATCGTTGCCATGCCGAAAAAAGCGCTAACCCACATCCAAAAAACAGCTCCCGGGCCTCCGCTTACAATTGCCGTGGCACATCCAGTAATATTTCCGGTTCCCACTTGTGCGGCAATAGCAGTTGTTAAGGCTTGAAAGGAGCTCATCCCTCCGTCAGAACCGTCATGTTTCTTTTTTCGTAATCCTCCAAATAGGAAGCGAAAGCCTTGTCCAAAGCGACGGATTTGTATAAACTTTAACCGAAAAGTGAAAAAAATTCCGGTTCCCAGTAATAAAAACAATAAAATATTATCCCATAAAAAATCGCTCATTTGCGCAATCCACTGCGTAAGTATCTGCATAACGGGGTCCTCACTTTCGGAACGTATAACATCTTTATTAAGATACCATATCTTCCTTAAAATGTCAAGCAACTCAGAATGTTCTCTTTTAATTTTTTTTCGTATAGGACTTGAAATCATTCAAAATTTGTGATATACTATTACAGTCGTTTTAATAATCGTGGAGATGTACCCAAGCGGTTGAAGGGTCCGGATTCGAAATCGAATGACCTTATTGGTTGCCGTAACTCTGAAAACCATTGATTTAACGGGCTTTTTCGGTTATTATGTTTGATAGCAGTACGGTTAGTTCTCTCCGATAG
>WHHJ01000111.1 GCA_014872655.1 Clostridia bacterium | reverse complement strand
ATATTCACAAAGAATAAAAACGCCCCTTGACTTTTAAATCAGAATTCATTATAATATAATTGTTATTTATGAGGTATTTTATACATATAAACAACACAGATAATAACCTATGGAGGAGCTAAAATATGAAGAAGATTTCCGCGCTGTTTATCACAATTTGTCTGGTCATCGGTCTTTTTTCTATAAACATGTTTGCCGCTTCGGAAAAACCTTTGTTTCAGGGCACAGCTACTAAAGACAAAACAGGCGAAATTCTGCAAGTAGATATCCGGTTAAGTACCGAACAAGAACTGGTAGGATTTGTATTGAATCTTAAATATGACAATACCGTTCTGAAACCTATTGAAAAAGAGAATGAAGCAGATTATTATCAACAGGCCCTTTCTAAATGGGGAGTTAAAATGGCGAATGTTAACAATACCAGAGTTCGATTTGTTGCGGCAGATATCCCTACTTCATCCGGAACTGCTTCTGAGAATGCTTTTGTCGGAGAAGACGACATCCTTACATTACAATTTAATATTTTAAAAGACTTTGATGAAGTTCCTCTTACCATAGAAGTTGAAGAAGCATTAGACAATAGCGATGTTCCTGTAAACTTAGGAGGAACTGGAGAAATCATATATAATCCGATCAAACCTCCTGTGATGGGCGACTTCGACGGATCCGGCGAAGTAACGCTTTCCGACGCATTGACTGCAGCAAAATATGCAGCAAAAGTACAAACTCCAACTGCAGAACAAATTACTATCGGAGATATCAATCAATCCGGAGCAATTGAATTTGCAGATGTTATTGCGATTGCTAAAATTGCAGCGAAACTAAAATAGTAATCAATTAAATAGTACGGAAACTAACAGACGGCTGATTCGTCAGTCGTCTGTTTCCATATCAATCAGTTACCAATACGGAGGTATAACATGAAAAAAACAGTTTTATGTCTTTTTTTATTAGTGACAATTTTAGTCGGATGCGCTTGCACATCGAACAACACATCCCCGCAGGATAATCGTTTCATCGAAAAATCTACTGTAGAAAAAACAACTATGACCGCAAACATTCCAAATGCAAACATCGGAGACTCTATACAAATCAAAATCAATTTGGCTATTAAAGAAGGCGAAAAGGCGGACGGTGTACAATTTGACCTGGTTTATGACCCCAACGTTTTGGAATTTGCGCCTTATAATAACACTGATGATTATTTTTCTGCCCAGTTAGCAAGTTATGCAATACACGACTTAAATCAATCAGACGGAAGGCTCCGCTTTATTGCAGCAGATCTCACTTTCCAAGATCAAATTGAGGGAACTTCAGATATTATTTTCGCATCGTTTAAAGTAAAAGGAACATTATCTGAAGCCTCATTGTCTTTTGAAAATGTTGAAATTTTAGATGAAAACGCTCAACAACTAAATTATGATTTAAAAATAAACTTAAACAATTAATTTTCTTTTTAAATGTGATTAAAAACGGAATAGTGTACAAAGATTGCTGATCCTTTTTGTATACTATTCCGTTTTTATGTATTTTCACCAAAAAAGACAAAAATTTACAACAAAACGTCTTGACATTTACAATAAAAGGAATATAATGGTACTATACTAAAATCTCTACTTGTTAGAGCTAGTAAACAAACTTGACAACTTTAAAAGGGGTGTGGAAAATGAAAAAAATCATATCTGCCATACTATCAATTGCAATGGCGTCAACAACGATTATAGGTATGGCAGTGGCAACCAATGCGGAAGAATACGAAACAGAATATATGATTCCATACGTTTCTCCCGAAAAGATACCCACTATTGACGGAACGGCAACCGACGAAGAGTGGAACAATGCACTACAGATTGAAATTAACAAAGACACTGAGGGTATTTGGCTCACTGACATTGGGGACATGTCACAACCTCCTGATAATGCAGCCTCGTTAAAGGCTTATATCCTTTGGTCCTCAACACTTGAAGGAATTGAAGATCCCATGTTTGATTATTCCCCAACAGAGGATCCCGTAGGAGGACTATACTTTAGGTTTGAAGTCACAGACACAACACAAGCTTGGGCAAACGGAGAATGGGGAACCGGTGAAGTCCACGGAGACCGAAATGCTATTATGAGCGACGGGGTTCGAGTGTTAGTTGATCCCAGTTTTAGCAGAAGTGGAGCAATGACCGTCTATGACTGGTCCTACATCTTCACTTCCTATTCTGCGGCCAATGCAGGAGTCGGACAAACACCATCAGGAGACGGATTCTGGTGGGAAGATTGGGCATTGAATGCAGGACAACCAAACTATTCTACATATGGAATACAAATTCAAACCTCTACCGAATGGGAATTCAATCCAAACTATTTGCCCCCGGAAGGTCCTATGCCAGACCCTCAAGAAGATCATCTGAACTGGGTAATGTGGAAAAATCAAAAGGATACAGCTTTTGATCATGTTATTGCTTTAAAAGGTTATACAATTGAAGTCTTTCTCCCATGGATTGCAACCAATTACACAACATCTGCAGCAACTATCATTCCCGCAATTAAAGAAACAGATGTTACTCAGTTTGGAATGGGATTAATTTTGATAGACGGAACCTTTGAGTGGGAGAATTGGGAGGCAAACGGAAGTCAATACGATCAAGTTCAGTACAACTGGAGCTATAATTTTTGTAAGGCATCCTATGGCAACAATGATACTTCTTGGGCTGACAGGTTTATTCCATCATCATTTAACGTCTTCCAGCTGCAACCGTCTGAATTAGAGGGAACAGGCGGAGGTTCCGCAACAGGAGATATCAATGCAGATGGAAGTACAACTCTTGCAGATGTATTATTAGCCGCAAAATTTGCAGCAAAAATAGAAG
>WHHJ01000110.1 GCA_014872655.1 Clostridia bacterium | reverse complement strand
ATTCTATCCTTGTAACAACTGTATCATTAAGATTTTTTAGTATATTTAAAAGAAATGCAGCGGCTTTGAATCCCTTTTCAATGCCGCTGTTTTTTTGAAAAAATTCCTATCCTTTAAATGAACAAAGAAGCAGGTAAATGGATCATGCAACGATATTTTAAATTTTGCTGACAAAGTTATAAATAACTCTAACCTTCTACGCTTTTTTGCCATCTGTTTATCTTTCTGAACTCGCATACCAGAATCTTGTTGATGATCCGGTTTAGCGTCGTATCGTCTATTTTATCAATAGCAGCGTAGCGATGGATTTCTTTGATAAGCGGGCGAACTTCGTTTTCCTGCTTGTCAGAGTGCCGCAGCATCAGCATCCGGTTTTGCCGCCGCTTCTGGTTGGATTTCCGTTTCAAAACCGCCGTGAGTTCTCTTGCATATCCCTTTCTGTTCGAGCAGTCGTAGATCCCTGCGTGCAGATTCATCGGATATACCGTATTTATTTGTGATTTCAGCAATGGTAATCTTGCCGTTTAACTGAATGGTTTCTGATATTTCTTGATGGCGTTCTTCCATAAACATAACGATCCTTATAGATTGAAATAATGTATTATCGAATTCGACATCACTATTATGCAACATAATCGGAAATAAATCAACATTTTCGGTAATCGAATTTGCGTATATTTTTATACAAAAAATGAAGGGTGGTAGATAATCTCTGGTATAATGAAAGGAAAAAATAAATAAAACGCATCCCAATAAAGAAGGTCGCATAAATCATTGTTTTGAATTAAGATGCCTGATTGATCTTTTTCGCCTTACTGGTGAAAATTAAATCATTGTCAGCTTTCGTGCAGGGTTGGCGTATTGGGGAGCAGCGTGCCGGTTTTGCGCATATATTGGAAGGCAGACAAATACGCTTTTTTGCTCCATGCAATCGGTTGATGGAGTCCGTGTTCCAACGCGCCGAAAAATGTTGAGCATCCGCCGGAATCATTGTATAGGATGCGGGAATCGGCAGGATGACATCGTCTTTTGCAAAATCATGCTGTGACAAAACGATCTTGGGCCGTTTCGCCTTTAAAATCCTAAAGAGAGTGGCGGAGTTGAAAAAATGACGGAATTCCGGATCGTGTTTGTCAGGCGGTGGAATGTCTGTGAAAATGAAAAGAAAGGAAGCGGGAGAAAAAATGAGTGATTATGCGGTTTATCCGCAGCGAGTGGCCCGAGTATTACAGGGAGTAGACGGAGCGGGCGATCACGTGCGATATAGTCAAGCAGTTGTATTTGACTTCCCGATGGATATTTGTGCCGGACCGGGCTTTGAACCGTTTTATGCGCCTTGTCGGATGAAATGTGTAAAAATTTACGGCCAGGTGGTAGGCGTGCGAGGTGCGGCTAACAGCGCCTGGTTTACGTCAACGCAGCCGGTTTGTTTTGCGGACGGAACGTGTGATTTTTTAACGGTTGCGTTTACGCATATGAATAATGCAGACTTCGGCCCGAACGGAATCCGCTTAAACCGGATCTATGAAAAATACGAGCAAGTGGGGCATCAGGGAGTTTCGGGGACAGGAATGGCGCCGCATTTGCACGTTTCGGCAGGAAAAGGGGAGCTGCTGGGGAGCGGATGGGTTTGCAATGACCGAAATTGTTGGGTGTTGACCACTACAGGCGGTCCGGTTTTGCCTACCGACGTGTTTTATATCGATTTGCGTTTTACAACGCGGACCGAGCAGACACAGGGGCTTGATTTTCGCCGTTTGCCGGGGCCGGATTTGTTATGCCCGGGCACGGTAGCGTACATTGGAACCGACTGCAGCGTTTATGAGGAGCCGGATGATGAACAGGCCATGGGCAGGTCTTTAGCCGGCGCGGTAAAAATCCGGGAATGTGCACCCGATTGCTTACACCCTTACCGAATCTGTGCGCGCTGTCCGGCAGATCCTAAAGCACAGGAATATCTGATCGGCTGGGTGGATGCGTCGGCTTTGAGATTGTGCGCGCCGTCTTTTTTTGAAAATCAGATTCTAAAATACCGCGGCGGGGCTTTATATGACAGTCCTAACGGTGACGAGGCACACTATGAAGCCTGGGGTGCGGTGCAGGTCATGCAGCATCAGCCCGGTTTACATCCTTATTTGGTAGCGCCTTACGGCGCTTCGCAAGATGCGGTTCCGATGGGGTGGTGCGATAGCTGGAACTTGGAGACTTATACGGTATCAGACGTGGCGGCTTGTGCCGACAAACTCTGCCAGCCGCAAGCCGAACCGGGGCAACCGCAGGCCCGGTTGTTTGATTTTGATGCGGACGGAACGATCTCTTCACAGGATCTTTCGGTGTTGTCCAATATCGTAGCCCATTCTTTGCCGATTTGCGGCGGATAAGAAACTGGATCAGATATCCGGTGGCCAAATTCATCGTGCATACACAATGGATAAAAGAAAACGGGGTTGCGCAACAGTACAATCTGAGCGTGAGGCATGGATGTACCGCATCATCCGCGGGTGTGATGCAATGGGTATCATGGTGCGGAAAAGGGCTGAACGTTTATGCCATATGTATGCATTGTGTTTACGCAACGGGGTAAAACAATACTGAGTAAGGCGCAGAGCGGGTCGGGAAAAATGACAAGACACCAAACTGTAGAGGGATCCGGTATGGGTGGCGGATCAGATTGGATGGCGGAAAATGTCAAGGCTGCAATCTTCAGTCCTT
Source organism: Clostridia bacterium (assembly GCA_014872655.1). GTDB lineage: Bacteria > Bacillota > Clostridia > Oscillospirales > UBA644 > UBA644. The sequence goes on along the minus strand of WHHJ01000110.1, from coordinate 179 downwards.
TATCACGCTGTCGTTCTCATCAATTGGATAGAGAGAAAATAATAAGACCCGCAAACTACTTTGAGGTATGCATCTGCATTTGGTGACGAGTGGATAGAGAAAAAAATAACAAAGCCCGCAAACGTCGTCAGACGTTTGCGGGCCTTGTGTTTTGGGTTTGATTGTCGCTTGACAGGTTT
>WHHJ01000011.1 GCA_014872655.1 Clostridia bacterium | reverse complement strand
GATCAACGCGGCGGTGTATCCACTGGCGAGCATGATTCACAATCACAAACAATTTCATGATTTAACGATTCATATCAGCCCCGACTTTATGGCAGAAAAAACTGTATATACAGCAGATATTATGTTTTACACGCGTATTTGTCATTTGCTTTACGGTTTGTTCGGTATTGCCGGGTATTTTATGTAAGGAGGAAAGGTTTTATGAGCGAAAATCAACAGCATCCGATTGAAGGCGTAATGGAAACAGCCATGCGCAATCTCAAAGAAATGGTCGATGTCAATACGGTTGTCGGCGACGCGATCACGACGCCCGACGGAACGGTCATTATTCCCGTATCTAAAGTGAATATGGGGTTTGCATCCGGAGGATCCGATTTTACAACCAAACACACATCGGAAACGAACCGCCCGTGTTTCGGCGGCGGCAGCGGAGCCGGCGTTACCATTTTGCCTGTTGCCTTTTTGGTCGTAACCCCAGCAGGAGGCGTTTCCATGCTACCGGTTGATCAACCGCAGATGTCTGTGGTGGATAAGGCCATCGACATGGTCCCGGGCATGATTGATAAAATCAAAGAAATGATTGATAAAAACAAACAAAAAAAAGAAGAACAAAATGACGCAGCCTATAGTGACTTTGTAGAATAAGATACGGCCTATTAACGAGCGGAGTTCGGAAAACCGAACTCCGCTCGTTTGCATTTCTATTAAAGATAAAAACATCTTCTGATACACCAAACTGTACCGCAGCTCAAATATGTTGTTAAAAATTCAGAGCATAAAATTCTTCCACAATCTGCTTTTAGAACAATACCCTCTTTTAAAACGACTCATAAATATGAGTTTTATCCTGATATAACGTCCCCTCAATAATCGACTATCGTTGTTTGCAAAACATCGTCTCCACAATCCATCTTATCAGACACGATACAAATCTAAAAATTGCCGCATCAGCCACTGCATCGGCTGCGTCAATACTTTCTGACGGTGATGAACCAGAAAAATCGGATTTGACAAGGCCAACTGTTCCACCGGCAAACAAACCAGTCTTCCTGCCCGAACAGCATCAGAAACCAACACTTCCGGCAAATGTGCAATGCCCAGCCCGGCCTCTGCGGCGGCAAGCAGCGCCGAAGAATTTACACTTACCATTTGCGGATCTGCCTGCAATCCGTTCAAATAGAGCGCGCTGTCAAGCGTATCCCGTACGGCACTGCCGGGTTCTCGCAACAACAACGGTCTTTCACACAATTCAGCGGGGGTCAACGGTTTTTCTGCCCGGTAAAAATCAGGCGAACCCACAAAAACCAAATCATAAGATGCAAACGGCTGACAAATAAAGGCCTCGTGCCGACAGGCGGCGCCCTCGATAATGGCAAAGTCTGCCTCGGAATTACGCAGGCGCTCCATCGCCGCCGCCGCAGGAATTACCTGTGTATAAACACGGATAGAATGAAATTTTTGCGTAAATTCTTTTAACACCTGCGGTAAGTAAAAAATAGATGCCGTAATCCCGGATACGATCCGGATTGGTGCTTGATATTCCAACAGCGGCAGACTCTTTTCTATTGCTGCACATTCCCTCAAAATCGGTGCTACTTTTTGCAGCAGACGTTTTCCGCATTCGGTCAACGTCACTTTTTTAGCAAACCGATTAAATAAAACAGTATGCGTCTGCTGCTCCATTTCTTTAACCGCATGCGAAACGGCCGATTGCGTTAAATACAGTTTTTCGGCTGCCTTTGTAAAACTTCCGGTCTGTTCAATAGCCTGTAAAATTTCAAAATGCCGCAGTGTCATTTGAAATACCTCACTTTTTAAATAGTCTGAATTTTTTTCATGAATCAGCATAAAAGTCTGATACCGCCAACGCTGTATAACATAACATGAATAAAAGTAATGGATGTTATCATATTATATCATTTTACAAATATCACGTCAAGCAGTATAATAGAATCAATGCAAAAGAAAGGATTTCAAGCATGAAACCAAAATTACGAACATTATGCTGGATATTCGGCGTTCATTTTTTTATCAGCGCTTTTACCTTTGGCGGCGGATATGTTGTGGTACCGATGGTTCGCCGATATTTTGTGCAAAAAAAAGGATATTTTAATGAAGAAGAATTATTGAACATGGCTGCGATTGCGCAGTCTTCGCCCGGCGCGATCTCAGTCAATTTACTGGGGCTTGCAGGATATCGTACGGCCGGAACAATCGGATTGATCGTTGGTTGTATCTCCGCTGTTTTACCGCCGTTGATCTTGTTGTCTGTTATTTCAATAGGCTATCAGGCATTTGCCTCAAACGTCTTTGTCGCCGCTGTGCTGAAAGGCATGCAGGCAGGTGTTGCGGCATTGATTGCAGACGTTGTGGTCGATATGTGCAAAGCCGTTTTTCAACTAAAATCCTGGTTACTGACTGCCATGATCCCCCTCTGTTTTGTTGGCGGATTTGTTTTGAACTTGAATGTGGCTCTGATTCTAATCGGGTGCTGTATAGCCTGCATCATTCGCACCGCTATGTGGGTACGAAAGCAAAGGAAAACAAAAACATGAATCTTTTACTGTTATTATACACTTTCTTTAAAATTGGACTGCTTGGAATCGGCGGCGGATATGCTATTATTCCGATGATCCAGTCGCAGGTTGTCCAACAACTGGGATGGCTCAACGAGCAAACCTTTGCAGACATTATCACCATCTCGCAAATGACCCCCGGTCCTTTAACTGTCAACACCTCAACCTTTGTAGGAATTCAGATTGCAGGAATTCCCGGCGCCGTTTGTGCCACGATCGGCTGTGTCATTCCGGGCATCTGCATCAGTATTGGCTTGTATTTATTTTTTCGTAAACATACACAATCTGTGTACGCGCAAAGTGTTCTTGACGGGCTCAAGGCGGCTTATGCCGGGTTGATTCTTTCGGCCGCTGCCACAATGCTGTTGTTGGCATTCACCTCAGTCAGCACCCTGTCACAACTGACGCAAGCACATTTTGATATCGCGGCAGGAATCGTCTTTGTGGCCAGCTTTGTAGCTTTGCGCAAGTTCAAACTTAACCCCATGCTACTGATGCTGATCACTGGAGCTCTTGGTATTCTGCTGTACGGCATTAGGTAACCTACACACTCACCGGCAGAGAAATGCCCAAGCTTTATCCGTCCACAATTTTGACTCAGACAGATACGCTCGAGTCGCAATCAGCTTTCCCAATATTCTGTAATTCCTCTATACTGTATTTGAAGAGCCAACCGGCATTTTCCGGTCGGCTCTTCTTTTCAACACTTGAGGCTGAATGGACACATACGAATTTCGAAACGCGCTTTCCAACGCACTACATCCCCCATAAAGCAAAAAGCCCATTGACGCAAGCACAAACCAAAAGTCCCACAACAGTAGGCAGAATAAAAGCTATAACGGTCCAAAACGTGCTTCCGGTCTCCTTTCTAATTGTCCAGCAAGTGGTTGCACAAGGGAAATGAAACAACGAAAACAGCATCACACACAGCGCGGTGCAAATAGTCCACCCGTTTTCAACTAACAAAGTATACAAAGACGCCAGACTATCGTATTCCATAATCTGCCCTGTACTCAGATATGCCATTAAAATAATTGGAAAGACAATTTCATTGGCCGGAAACCCTAAAATAAACGCCATTAAAATAACGCCGTCCATGCCAAAAAACTGTGCAAACGGATCTAAAAATTCTGTACAATGCGTCAATACGCTAGCACCGCCGATGTCCAAATTGGCAAACAACCAAATAATCAGACCTGCAGGTGCAGCAACCGCAGCCGCCCGCCCCAGCACAAACAGCGTCCTATCTAAAACGGAACGCACAATCACGCTGCCCACTTTTGGCACACGATACGGCGGCAGTTCCAGCGAAAAGGAAGAGGGTTCTCCTTTTAAAATCGTTGCCGACAACAATTTAGAAACCGCAAGCGTCATCACTACGCCCAAAACAATAACGCCCAATAACAACACCGCAGACAAAACCGATCCGCCAACACCCGCATATACACCTGAAAAAAACATGGTAATAACGGCAATCAAAGTCGGATATCTTCCGTTACACGGTACAAAATTGTTTGTCAGCACCGCAATTTTCCGTTCTCTGGGTGAATCAATGATTCGGCAGCCTGTTACACCGCAGGCATTGCATCCAAACCCCATACACATCGTCAAAGCCTGCTTGCCGTGTGCACCTGCACGGGAAAAGAAGCGGTCTAAATTAAACGCCACACGCGGCAAATATCCCACATCTTCCAATAACGTAAACAACGGGAAAAAGATGGCCATCGGCGGCAGCATTACCGAAACCACCCAAGCCAACGTACGCCAAATTCCGTCTACCACAATCTGAACCACGATCCCCGGGGAAGACAATGCCGCCAATCCATCGCGCAACCGCTCACCCAACCAGAATAAACCATCGCTGAGCCACTCAGAAGGAACATTGGCGCCCACAATTGTCAACCAAAAAATACAGCATAGCAATAACAACATTACAGGAATTCCCGTTGCCCGGGACGTCAAAATTCGATCTGCCGTACGATCCTTTCGGTCCGACTGAGCATCCATTCGTACACAATCGTGCGCAATTTGCTCCGCACGCCTGAAGATCGTTTCTGTAACCCGGTCCTGCAAATCTTCTGTACGCAAATGCGCCGCGACCGTTTGCAATGCGGTATCTTTCGACAAGTCAACGTTCAAATATTCGCACAGACGCTGTTGCAGAATCTCGTCTGCTTCTAAAATTCGCAGCGCGGTCCACCGTCTCCCCAGTTTTTGAGTTTGGGGATACTTTTCTAAATGCTTGCCAATACAAGCCACCGCATTTTCTATTTGTTCATCATATTGAGTCGGTTGAAAATATGACAAAAACCGTTTTTCTGCGGCAGCTTCAACCGCCTGCCGCAACTGATCCAGACCCTTCCCCGAGCGCGCTTGCGTACAAACCACCTGCACACCGAGTAAATGACTTAACTTTTCTGCGTCCACCTGTATTTTCTTTTTTTGCGCCTCATCCATTAAATTCAGACATACTACGACATGTTGCGTATATTCCAAAATTTGCAACACCAAGTTCAGATTCCGCTCCAGACAAGTTGCATCTACTACAATAATACAAACATCCGGATCCGAAAAACAAATAAAATCTCTGGCGGCTTCTTCATCAGCCGACTGAGCCGATAAAGAATATGTACCGGGCACATCGACCAAAACATATTTATCCCCCTCATAACGATACTCACCAATTGCATTAGTCACTGTTTTACCCGGCCAGTTGCCTGTATGTTGGTTTAACCCGGTCAACGCATTAAACACTGTGCTCTTGCCTACATTCGGATTTCCTGCAAGCGCCACTACAAACTGTCCGGCTTCGCGCTTTATTGGGGGGATTCCCGAGCAACCAATAGGTTTTATCTTTTCGGGAAAATCATTTGAAGTTGTTTTAGACTCTTGTTCTTGCGCGGGCAAATTTGTCTTATTTTTTCTATTAAGCTTTTTTAGGCCAATTTTTTCTTTTTGCTGTTTTTCAGACTCCCCAAACTTTATCTTTTTTCGCTTATGATTCCAACTCGTTTTTACCCCACTCATCTCATCACTCCGTGCAATCCGTTATCTGTACCCATATCCGTGCCGTATCCCTTCCGCGCAAAGCAATTACGCTGCCGCGCACTGAATACGCCACAGGATCTCCTGCCGGGCTTCGATGCAATGCCTTTATCTGTGTACCCTTTACCATTCCTAAATCAAAAAGCCGTCTGCGCAAACCAGTGGGAAGCTGCATTGACACAATACTGGCAGACTGTCCGATAGCCAGTTGATTTAATCTTTTTTCTTCCATCTTTCTTTTTCTCCTTTTCTGCACATCGTTGCCCGCTCATGCAAGGCCGTCATTATCAATATATGTCGATAAATGAGATTGGGCACTGGGGTGCGGCAATGCTTTTCGTGCTCACATCACATAAAACAGGATACGATCTTCCCTCCAGCTTCCCGTTTTAACCATTTTCAAAACTTTACAATCTACGGTTAAATAAATTTACGGACTGTCGTGAAAAACAGTCCGTAAATTTATTTTTATTCATTTATATCCTTTTATTTGTTTTTAATTTATTTCTTTTCTGCGCATATTTTTGTTTTGTCGCAAGACCGCCGCGCATGTGCCGCTCAGACTTATTGATATCCAATACTTCCCGCACTCGCGCATATAAATCTGAATCAATTTCTTCCAAACGTTCCGTTACGTCTTTATGTACGGTAGATTTAGAAATTCCATATAATTTTGCAGCTTGCCGAACCGTCGCGTTTGATAACGCAATATAATTGCCAAGCATCAAAACGCGTTCTCTCTTCCTGTCCATACATGAACCCCCAAAAAAATTTCTCTATTGAAATGTATGACACAACTTGTCTCAATATTCCAATCTCTGAACAATGTATTTTTATACAAAAAATAGAATAATTTATTAGGCAGAGTCAACAAAACAAACAAATCTTTTTACAACAAAAAACGATGCTTGACTTTTAAAAAAAATCGTATTATACTTAAAATAAGATGTAATATGGAAAGTTGTACTTTAAAAGAAAAGTGAGTATAAAAGAATGGAAGATCTCAATCAACTTCGAGCAGAAATTGACCAAATAGACGACCAGATGGCAGAGCTATTCTGCCGCAGAATGAGAACGGTCGGAAAAGTAGCCTTATATAAAAAAGAGCATGGGCTACCGGTTTTGGATGCACAACGGGAACAAAGTTTGACAGACAAAAACGCATTGCGCGTACCGGATGCTGTACTGCGGTCTTATTATGCCACCTTTATTCAGGACACGATGAGATTGTCCCGACAATACCAGCATCGCTTACTGGAAGGGATGCGCATTGCTTTCAGCGGCGTAGAAGGTGCCTTTGCATCTATTGCAACCGGTAAAATTTTTCCGGATGGCATTCGCGTTCCGTTTTCAGATTTTAAAGATGCGTACAATGCTGTCTGCAGAGGAGACTGCGACAGTGCGGTATTGCCGATTGAAAACAGTTACGCCGGCGAAGTCGGACAGGTAATGGACATGATTTTTTCAGGTCCGCTTTATGTCAACGGAGTATACGACCTGCCTTTAAACCAAAATCTAATCGGGCTGCCGCAGGCAGGCATAGACGATATCAAAATCGTAGTTAGCCATCCACAAGCTCTGGCACAATGCGCTTCTTACATTAAAGATCACGGATTTGAGCAACAATCTTATACCAACACAGCCTTAGCGGCTCAATACGTTAAACAACAAAATGATAAACGAATCGCAGCCATCGCCAGTGACGAAACAGCTCGTCTATACGGACTGAAGGTATTGGAAAGCAAAATTAATGAAGACCGTCAAAACACAACTCGTTTTGCCGTCTTTTCCAGATCTGCCGCCATTCCTCAGAAAAAAAGCGGTCAAGAACACTTTATTTTAGTGTTTACGGTGCGCAATGAGGCCGGAATGTTAGCCAAAGCAATCAGCATTATCGGAAAATACGGATTTAATATGCGCTCTTTGCGAAGCCGGCCGATGAAAGGCCTGATGTGGCAATATTATTTTTATGTAGAAGCCGAAGGCAGCATTCAAAGCGCCGAAGGAAGAGAAATGCTGGAAAAATTGTCCTCCTATTGTGATAAGCTCAAAATTGCAGGCAACTTTTTCCCTCAAACTTTAACCATCTGATTTTAAAGGAGATAGAACAATGAACATGGATTTCGCGCGCAAATTGCCGATTCCAAAAGATATCAAAGCCCAGTACCCGCTTTCTACAGAGTTAACATTACTCAAGCAAAAACGGGACGAGGAAATCAAAAAAATCTTTGACGGACGAGACGACCGTTTAGCTATTATTATCGGCCCCTGCTCGGCAGACCGGGAAGATGCCGTTCTGGAATATGTTTCCCGATTAAGGACCGTACAGGAAAAAACAGCAGACAAATTGCTGATTATCCCTCGTTTATATACGAATAAGCCCCGAACAACAGGCGACGGCTATAAAGGAATGCTGCACCAGCCGGATCCAAACAATACTCCTGATATGTTAAAAGGGATTATTGCGATTCGCCAGTTGCATATTCACGCCATCGAACAAACAGGTTTTACCTGTGCAGATGAAATGCTGTATCCTCAAAACCACAGATATTTATCCGATTTACTCTCCTATGTTGCTATTGGTGCACGTTCGGTAGAAAATCAAGAGCACCGGCTCACTTCCAGCGGATTGGACATTCCGGTAGGGATGAAAAACCCCACCAGCGGTGACATTTCTGTGATGATGAATGCCATCACGGCTGCCCAGCATCAACATACTTTCATTTACAGAGGATGGGAAGTACATAGCCTTGGCAATCCGTATGCGCATGCAATTTTACGCGGGTACATGAACAAACACGGGCAGTCTTTGCCGAACTACCATTATGAAGACCTCATCGGCCTGTTGGAAGCTTACCAGTCCAAAGGATTACAAAATCCGGGAGTTGTGATTGATGCAAACCATGCAAACTCAAATAAACAGTACTTACAACAGCCGCGGATTGTGAAAGAAGTTCTACATAGCTGTCGGTACAATGCAGATATTAAAAAATTAGTAAAAGGCTTTATGATTGAAAGCTATCTGGAAGACGGATGTCAAAAAGTCGAAGAAGGTGTTTACGGCAAGTCGATCACTGATCCTTGCCTGGGTTGGGAAAAGACTGAACGCTTGTTATACGAAATTGCAGACATGCTGTAAATGAAATCTTGCATAATGTAGACTTTCACCACTTGAGCACATTGCATCGGGCTAGATAAGTCTTTTTACTTCATTAACATCGCCTTTTTGATAAAAATAAAACATGCTTTTTTTCTGATTTAATCTCTATACCAAATAGATATTAAATCCAAAGAAGAAAATCCTAGGCCAGATTTATTGAAGCAAAACACAATAAAAAACGGAAAACGATTTATTAGATCGTTTTCCGTTTTTTTATTATGAGCAGAACACAGACAAGCAACGATAAAATCGCTATCTACAACAATTCTCCATACTTTTTAACATACAACTTCTTTACCAGCGTCGCCAAAACCAAATAGCACAAAATCGTTAAGCCCAGCCAAACAAAATACACAGCCGGAAGCGGCGCCAGCCCAATCATATACCCGATGGGCGTAAAAGGAATAATGGTCACCAAAAGGATACCACCTAATGTCAACAACGTTACCGGCATGGAAGCTCGGCTTTGTACAAACGGTAGTTTAGGTGTCCGGATCATATGAATAACAAGCGTCTGACTCCACATCGACTCTATAAACCAACCGGCCTGAAAAGTTGCAATATAAAGCATCTGCATAGTTGGATCTGAAATTTGGTGGAACAACTGACCTCCCGTCACCATGGGACAAATTACAAAATACATCAGTAAATAGGTCGTTATATCAAAGACAGAACTGGTCGGACCAATCCACAACATAAACTTACTGATTGAAGAAGCGTCCCATTTACGGGGAATTTTTAAAAACTCAGCATCTACATGATCCCAGGGAATTGCCGTACAAGAAAGGTCGTAAATTAAATTAAGTAAAATCAAGTGAATAGCTTCCATCGGCAAGAACGGTAAAAATGCACTTGCCGCTAAGACGGAAAACATATTTCCGAAATTTGAAGAGGCTGTCATTTTAATGTATTTAATCATATTCGCATATGTTTTTCTACCCTCAATAATACCGTCCTCCAAAACGTTTAAATCCTTTTGCAGTAAAATAACATCTGCACTCTCTTTGGCAATATCCACTGCAGTATCTACAGAGATTCCAACATCAGACGCCCGCATCGCCGCCGCATCATTGATTCCATCCCCCATATATCCTACCGAATGTCCGTTTTCGCGCAGCAGTCGAACAATTCTGGCCTTTTGGTCCGGAGAAAGCTTTGCAAAAACAGTGATCTTTTCTGCTTTTTTAGCGAGTTTCTCATCGGTCATGTTATCGATATCCGACCCCAGCAAAACGTACCGGACTTCCAAACCAACTTGCCGGGCTATACTCTGAGTTACCTTTTCATTATCACCCGTAAGAATTTTCACATCAACCCCATACTCCTTCAGTGCCCGAATAGCACTTACGGTTGTTGCCTTAGGAGGATCCAGAAAAGCTAAAAACCCAATGAGAACCATTTCCGACTCATCCGCAACCGAAAACTGTCCCACATCCGCCGGATTTGTTTTCTGTGCAACGGCAATCACACGCATTCCCTTGGCATTAAGTTGATCAGACTTTTTTATAATATACTCACGCACTTGTTCTGAAAGCGATACCACCTGACCATCTAAATCCGCAAAAGAACAGCATTGTAGCATTTCCTCTACAGCACCCTTAGTAATTAACTGTGTTTTTCCGGCTGGATCTGCAACCACAACACTCATCCTGCGTCTGCTGAAGTCAAACGGGATTTCATCTACTTTGGTATATTTTTGCTTAATCAAATCACTGCCCAATTGTTCTTGATGTGCAATAATAGCCAGATCAATTAAATTCTTTAATCCGGTCTGGAAATAACTGTTCAAAAATGCGTGCCGCAGTACTCTTTCATCTTCTTTTCCGTTAATATCCAAATAATACTCTAAAACAACTTTATCCTGAGTTAGTGTCCCTGTTTTATCTGTACATAAAATATCTATAGAACCCAGATTTTGTATGGCATTCAGATTTTTAATAATAACCTTTTTTTTGCCCATGGCCACGGCACCTTTTGCCAAGTTCGTCGTCACTAACATCGGCAACATTTCGGGAGTCAATCCCACCGCAACAGAAATGGCAAATAGCAAGGCCTCTAACCAGTCTCCTTTTGTAAAACCATTTACAAAAAGTACGATCGGAACCATAATCAACATAAACCGGATCAATACCCAGGAAACCGCATTGACCCCTTTTTCAAATTCAGTCTTTGGTGGCTTTGTATGCAATTGCTTTGCCATTCCCCCAAGCATAGTATCATTTCCAACAGCTACCACAACGGCTTTTGCGCTACCGCTGATAACGGTGCTACCCATAAAGGCTAAATTCTGAATTTCCGTTAAAGTCTCCGTATTCGAACAGGGGGACGAAACTTTCTCAACCGGTTCACTTTCTCCCGTAAGCGCAGATTGGCTCACAAACAAATCCTTTGCGGACAAAATGCGAACATCTGCAGGAACCATATCCCCGGCAGAAAGATATATAATATCGGAGACAACGATCTCTTCAAGCGGAATTTCTTTTTTCCCGGTTTCGGCACGCTCTACACAAGCCGTCGTACGGATCATCTTAGACAATTTTGCGGCCGCGTTTCCGCTGCGCGTCTCCTGTACGAACCGTAAAATTCCCGAAATTAAAATCATAGTTGTAATGATAATAATGGTCACATAATTTCGGTCTTCCGGTGCAGCTAAAATCACATCCGTCATCACCGAAACCAGCGCAAGCGCAAATAAAATTGCGGTAAATGGATTTACAAAAGCCTTACAGATTCTTTGGAACAAAGAATCCTTCTTTCCCTGCATAATCATATTTTTTCCATAATTATCACGCGCGGATTCAACTTGAGCGGTTGTAATTCCACCGGTAGGTGTATTCCAATATTCCAACGCATTTTCTTCCGTACAGGAACAAATCGTCCACAATCTTTGCTTGACTTCATCCTTCCGAACAAAATCCGCAACTATTTTTTTTGTCATTCTCTTCTTCATCAGTCTGTACCTCCATTCGTTTGCTTTTTCAGCTCCAAGGAAGTACGGCTGTAAATCTAAAGAACGTTCTTCAACAGAAAAACAGACGCAAAAGTCTCCCATCTGTATCTTTTTTTATTCGCTCTTTTGATTTACTGCCGGCACTACTTCCCGCGTCCATTCTCTGTCACCTCACATCTTTTTATTATGATCTATGTCAACACCTATTTAGGTTTTTCTTTCTAAAAAAAACATCGTCTTCAAAAGCTGAAAACGATGATTGCTTAAAATTTTTGCATAAAAACTAAGCTACAGGTAAACGGTACCTGTCAGCAAATTTTTTACAACCATCTTTTTTCATCAAAAAACTTCGGTCATAACTATCCTGCATACTCAGCACCGTCCTTTCTTTAAAAAATAAAAAATCCCGTATATCCGGTAAGAATATACGAGAACAAATACTCATGTCTTCGTTTGAGCTTTAGCTTTACAGGGCGATGAAATTACATTATGCTATACCTTAATTCGATACAGCCTGTTCAACCTTCTCATTGTGTCTCCACAACTCCGCGGCAGCAATCCGTATCCCTGTAGTAGCCTCACTTACCGAATTTTCGAGTTATTATAGCACATTTATTTTACTTTGTCAATACCTTTAAAAATTTTGATCTGATATCTCTTGTGTTTTTTGTCTTTCTTATAAAATTCTACGTACTCACCAAATTTAATACCCCAAAAGATGGATGTGTAATCAAACGAACGTCATCTTGATAAAAAAGTCTTATCCACCATCATAAATAATAAAGAAATTTGACAAAGCTCCTCGAACATGATATAATAAAACAAAAAAGGATCGAAATCATGTGATGGAAAAAAAAGATTTAATCTCTCTTATTGTTCCTTGCTATAATGAAACGGAATCCCTGCCGTATTTTTATAAAGCAGTGGTATTGTTAGCAAAAAAAATGCCTGAGTGCGACTTTGAATTTCTTTTCGTCAATGACGGATCTACCGACGAAACATTGAAAATGTTACGACTATTGGCTCAACGAGACAAACGCGTACGGTACATTTCTTTTTCAAGAAACTTTGGTAAAGAAGGCGCGATGTTGGCCGGGTTACAGCATGCAAAAGGCGATTATGTCACTATTATGGACGCTGATTTGCAAGATCCGCCGGAATTGTTGCCTAAAATGTACGAACTTATAAAAACAGGTGACTATGACAGCGTGGCAACCCGAAGAAAAAACCGTAAGGGAGAGCCCCCGATTCGATCCTTCTTTGCAAATTGTTTTTATGCGCTTGTTAACCATATTGCCGAAACGGAATTTGTTCCATCTGCACGTGATTACCGATTAATGACGCGCAAAATGCTAAACGAAGTTTTAAGATTACAAGAAAAAAATCGGTTTACCAAAGGTCTTTTTAATTGGGTTGGATTCCGGACCAAATGGTTACTTTATGATAACACCGAGCGGGCAGCAGGACAAACCAAATGGTCGTTTTGGAAACTATTTCGATATGCGATAGAGGCGATCGTCGCTTTTTCAGTTCTACCACTGTATCTTCCGTTTTTATTTGCCTGCTTGTTAGGGATTATTTCTTTGATCGGGCTGATTGCGGGTGCGATTGCGGCAAGCCAAACATCCATTATAGTCTTTTCCATTGGCTTAATGATCACCTTTTTGTTTATCGGACAAGGTGTTCAAGGTCTATATACGGCAAAAAGTTATAAAGAAATTAAAGATCGACCGCTGTATATTATTACTGAAACAGAAGAAGATACCCTCTTAACTCCGGATGCGCATTTGGAAGAAGAGGAACCGTTTTCGTTTTAAAAATATTTATAAGCCGCTGTGATTTGCTTATGGCAAACTACAGCGGCTTATATAATTTCTTAAACCTGAAAGTTCTTAAAAACAAAAATTTTCTAATACACCCCAGAACAAACGAGTCAGACTATCCACTCAAATAGGGCTGTTCAAATTAAATCAAAAAAACTGAACTTCCATTGCCGCGTAAAGAATAAAACTTCCATATCATCGAGTTTTACTACCATATTTCTTATTGTATGACACCATTTATTTTCTATCAACATAAATAAACGCAAAATCTTTTATCATGCATACGATCATAAACAAACTGAACTGAATGAATCAAAATTTTGACATAAAAGTTTTTATCCTGTAAAAAAAGGCACGGCCATAGCCGTGCCTTTTGATCTGTTATATCAACAAATCTTACTTCAATTCTACAACAGCGCCAGCTGCTTCCAAAGCAGCTTTTGCAGCTTCTGCATCCTCTTTGGATACATTCTCTTTAACCGTCTTCGGAGCATTGTCTACGATTTCTTTAGACTCTTTCAGACCCAAACCGGTAAGATCTCTAACAGCTTTGATAACTGCCATTTTGTTTGCGCCGACTTCTTTCAGCTCAACAGTAAACTCAGTCTGCTCAGCAGCAGCCGGAGCAGCACCGTCAGCGGCACCTGCAACAACAGCAACCTGTGCAGCGGCAGATACGCCGAATTCTTCTTCTAATGCTTTTACCAGTTCATTCAATTCCAGAACGGTGAGCGCTTTGATATCTTCAATAAATTTTGTGATTTTCTCACTGGCCATTTTCATATCCTCCAATAATAATGTATTTTTTCTTTTCCTACTATACTAAACAATTATTCAGCAGCAGGAGCCTCTTCTGCACCGCCGTCAGCCTGCTTGTCTGCAATAGCCTGCAAAGCAATCGCCAGACCTTGAAGCGGAGACATGATACAGTAAAGAGTTTTGGAAATAAGATCGTCTTTCGACGGAACCTTAGACAGCGCCTCGATCTCGGAAAGTTCTACAACTTTACCTTCGATAAAACCGCCTTTTACCTTTACTTTGTCGTTGGTTTTTGCAAACCCGCAAACAACTTTTGCAGGAGCAACAACATCTTCACTAGCTAAAGCCAGAGACGTTGTTCCGTTCAGCACTTCGTCAAATCCGTCCAGACCGGCTTCTTTAAAAGCAAGCCGAGCCAGCGTATTCTTAATAACGGAGTACTCTACTCCGGCCTTCCGCAGCTGTCTACGAAAATCGGTATCTTCGGCAACTGTCAGACCTTTATAATCGACCAAAACGCCCGTGCCGGAAGTCTTGATTTTTTCTGCAAGAGCCGCAACAATTGCTTTTTTCTCTTCAAGAACTTTTTCACTTGGCATTTGATTCACCTCCCAATAAAAAAACTCTTTCACGTCCCTAATGTGAAAGAGTATCTACAAAAAACATTTTCCGTATTCATCACTCTTCCTCGATAGGCATCATTAAGGCTTCTGCCACCTATTGTCTTAGGAACTGATATATTATACCACAAACTATTTCTCCTGTCAAGCCCTTTTTTCAAAAATGGCTAAAATCTTGACTTTGCAGCCGGTTTATGATACAATAACAACATTATGACTGCAGCTTTTATATAACAAAAATTGTCCTCAATTATAATATAATCCTCACAACTCTACTGCAGGAAGAAAGGAGAAAACACCGATGATTCTGATTATCGCAGAAAAGCCAAGCCTGGCACGGAATATTGCAGCAGCATTGGCGGAAGATGAATCTCCGCGCCGACATGACGGATATCTGGAATATGGAAATTACCTGATTACTTGGGCATTTGGGCATCTGTTTTCTCTTGCGGACGTAGAAGAATATGCGCCAAACCCGGACGGATCAACCCGATGGAGTATGAAAAACATTCCCTGCTTTCCGCAAACCTTTATCTTCCAGCTACGGCGGGATAAAAATAAAAAAGAGGTTGACTCAGGCGTTCAAAAACAATTTGAAATCATTCGATCTCTTTGCCTGCGCCCTGACGTCGAAACAATCGTCAATGCTGGAGACTCGGACCGTGAAGGAGAAATTATCGTCCGTCTTTGTATCCAAAACATCGGAGTACAAGGCAAAGACCTGCGCCGGTTATGGCTACCCGACCAAACACCCCAAACCATCCGTGAAGCAATCGGGCAAATGAAAGCCGAATCTGAATATGACAACCTAGCAAACGAGGGTTTTGCCAGAACCTATATAGACTGGCTGTATGGGGTCAATCTGACTCGGTATGCAACGCTGAAAACCGGTGTTTTCTTGCGTGTTGGAAGAGTCATTGTTCCTATTGTCAAAGCCATTTACGACCGCGATATGGCTATTCGAAACTTTGTCCCGGAAACCTATTATGCCCTCGTCTCCAATGCACAAACACAAGGGCAAAAAATCGAGCTGGTCAGCAAACAAAAATTTGATAAAGATCACTTGCAGCAAGCACAGGAATGCTGCGCACAATATAATGCGGCAGGAGCTATTGTTACCGATGTAAAAACAAAAAAAGACACGCTGCAGCCCGGAAAACTCTATTCGCTGTCCAAATTACAGAACGTACTGGGCAAAAAGTATAAAATGTCAATGGAAGACAGTTTGAGTATTTTACAAAAATTATATGAAGCCGGATATGTCACTTATCCGCGTACCAATTCCGAATACTTAGCAGAAAATGAACAAGACAAAATTAAAAAAATTCTGCAAGTTATTCAGAAAATGAATTATCCGGTTGCTTTTCGGTTTAAAAAAACTATTTTTGACGATAAAAAAATCGAGGCACATTCAGCTCTAACGCCCACCTATAAAATTCCGTCGCCAAAAAATCTGACAGAACCCGAAATGCAGGTATATTCTACCATTTTTCGCAGATTTGTCGCAGTTTTTTGCAGTGAAGAATGTTTAGCTGAAAAATCGGAAATTCGCATTGATGTGGGCAATCTGGAATCCTTTACGCTCAAGGGAACGGTCATTGTTCAAAAAGGCTGGACCAAATACGACGATTGCTCACAAAAAGATAAATTACTGCCTAAACTGGAAAAGGGAGACCGGATCGAAATCAACTTTCAGCCTACCGAAAAACAAACCTCTCCTCCCAGACACTATACGATTGAAACATTAAACAATTATCTCAAAAATCCGTTTCGGGAAGAGAAAGCGCAAAAAAACCAAGATCCCGAAAACGACGAAGAAGAATACCGTGCTATTTTTGAAGGACTGGAACTGGGGACGGAAGCCACCAGAACCGGCATCATTGACAATGCACGCAAAAGCAATTATATTCAATTAAAAAAAGACGTTTACACCATTTTACCGGACGGGGAGTACCTGATTCGATCTTTACAGCAGATGCAAATCAATATGGACAAATACAAAACCTCTCAACTTGGCCGTGCACTCAAACAAGTTTACCATAATACCATGAGTGTAGAAGAAAGTGTCGCGCTGGCTAAGCAGGAAATCAACGACGTTTTTCAAGTCAAATCTATCTCGCCGGAACAAGATACCGATATCGGCTTTTTCGGAGATGAAGCAGGTGTCTGTCCGCTTTGCGGAGAAAAGGTTGTTCGGACGCGCTTTGGATACGGCTGTACGGGATATCGAAAAAATAATTGTAAATTTACCATCAACACAGTCATCTGCGGCCGAATCATTTCTCTTCAGCACGTCAAACAATTACTTGCACAGGGCAAGACTTCTAAAATCAGCGGATTTATATCTAAAAACGGAAAATCCTTTGACGCCTATTTAAAATTAGAAGACGGCAAGATCAAATTTCAGTTTGATTAAAATATTCCCTAATTTTATAATTCGCAGGATCTCTTGCAAGTATTCGGACTAACAACAAAAACTTATGTCTTACGATAATCCTAATATTTATTAACAATAAAAAAGAGTCCGAGTAGACGGACTCTTTTTATGTTTCATTTTTACAAAAGGATAACAAAGCAATATATTCTCAAATTATCAAAATGCTCTTCTAAAAAACACATAAAATCAAAATGGCAGAACATGGTCTTTCAAAAAAATGCTATGCCTCTGTTTTAAATGGGTTCTTTTTTCAGTTTACCGTAAAGATACAAATCATATAACTGCTCTTTTTTAAAAACGGCGTTTTTACAAATTCCTTCCAATAAAAAACCATTTTTTTCCAGAACTCTTCGCGAAGCCATATTTGCCGAAAATACGCTTGCCGAAATACGCAGAATATCCAAACAAGAAAAGGCTCGGTCACATACCTGACCAACCGCCTGTGTCATAATGCCCTGGGACCAAAACGGCTCATCTAAAAAGTATTCAAGTTCCGCATCCTTTTTAAAAATATCTGCTTTTTTTTCTACTGAAATATGTCCCGCGAGTTCTCCGTCCAATACAATTTTACGAAAAATCGCATATTTTTCATCATGTTTGAGTACTTTTTCCAGCCACCATTGTACCCCTTCGCCCGCACCCGGAAAAGACAAATTATCGGGTAAATAATCCCGGTTCAGCCGCTCATATAACGCAATTAACGGTTGTTCGTCATCTAACGACCACGGTTTTAATTCCATTTTCATACAATCATCCCTTCTTAAGCTGTTTCTACTGCTCTCAAAACAGCCTGCCTCTTTTTTTCGTGCCAACTCAAACCTAATATCTTATTGCCAAAAACAATACCTGAAACCGAAAAACAATGATCTATCATCCACAGTCCTTGTCGTTATGGCCTGCCCCGGCTATCATGAACAAGTTTGATACCATAATATCTATCGTAATCGATAATCAATACCCGCGCCACATATCATCATAACCAGCTGATTAGACCAGTGACAGTCTAATAGCAGCCTTGCTAACCACCGTGTGCAATAGATCAAAATCAGTAAGTAACAAGATTCGAACTATAACAATAAATAAAAAACAGCAGCGAGGCGATCCCATCGCTGCTGTCTATTTTTACAGATATTCTTCTACCTGTTCTGATTTACCATTTTGCAAGATTGCTCAAAATCTTTTGAACATCTTCTGCACTTACCTGCCGAGGATTTGTCGCTGTACAAGCATCATCTAACGCATTGCGAACGATCTTGTCCTTAAACTGTTCAAATTGATCCCGCGTTACACCCTGCTGTGCAAGCGTTGCCGGAGTTTTGGTCTGGCGAAGCATCGATTTGAGCTTATTTACCAGATTCATTACACCCGCACGCACATTCGGTGCAGAAAGACCAACTAATTTTGCCAATTTAGCATACTTTATCGCAGCCGGCGTATAAGAAACATTTGCTCCGAAAGAATCCGGCAACTGTGCATTATATTCAATCACATACGGTAACAACATAGCATTCGCACGACCATGCGGAATATGGAAACATGCCCCCAGCGCATGCGCGATTCCGTGATTGATGCCCAAGCTGACTTCACTAAAAGCCAGCCCTGCTAGACAAGACGCGCTATGCATTTTTTCGCGCGCCAGCAAATCGGCTCCATTTTCATACGCATCCAACAGATATTCAAAAGCAAGTGCCGTTGCTTTTTCTGCCAACGCGTCCGAAAAATCATTCGCCTGTGTAGAAACATAGGCTTCTACCGCATGCGTAATGGCATCAAAACCGGTATCGGCTGTAATAGCCGGCGGTGCAGAAACGACCAAAGAAGCATCCAAAATAGCCACTTCCGGCAAAAGCTCTTCCGCAACAAGAGGGTACTTGACCCCTTCCTGTACATCGGTTATAACGGCAAATTTAGTCACTTCGCTGCCGGTTCCGCTTGTGGTTGGAATCGCAATCAACGGCATATTTTTCCCACTCTGTTTTGCCATAAACAACACAGATTTTGCCGCATCGATGGAAGATCCTCCGCCGAGCGCCACTACCAAATCAGCATTCGCAGCGTTTAAAAATTTTAAACCCTTTGCAACCAGTTCAATCGGCGGATTCGGCTCTACATCTCCAAAGATGCTAACATGATCACACCCGCTCATCGCTGCAGAGACCTTTTCTGCAACGCCGGACTTTACCAAAAACGAGTCGGTAATAATCACCGCACTTTTGGCATGAAAATCTGCCAGAGACTGCAATGCATCCGCGCCAAATCGAATCTCGGTTTTTGCCTTAAATGTATTCATAAAACAAAAGTCCTTTCCACATGTCCGCGACACTCATCGCGGACATGCGACCTCATGATACGTCTTTTCTTACAGAATACTCTGCCACAGTTTTTTATCCGGGCTCGGAATAACAGAACTATCAAGCAACATTCCGTCTTCGCCAACCGCGTCGCGCGCCCGTTCAATGGCTGCCGTTACAGCCGCAACATCACCTGTGATCAACAAATACGATTTACCGCACATACCTCTGGCTAAACGAAGCTCAACCAGTTGTACGTTTGACGTTTTTGCTGCCGTATCAGCTGCGACCACTGCAGCTGCAGACGAGAACGTCTCAATAACGCCCAGCGCCTTAGCATCTTCTACTTCAGCGGCACCGTAAATAGCCGGATAAATGGATTCATCCGGATTTCCGAGTACAAAACTGTCGATCAACTGATCAGGATACCGCGTTTTTGCAGCATCAACAGACGCTCTGACAGAACTGAGGTCTCCGCTGATAATCACCATATATTTTCCCGGACATACAGTCTGAGCCTCAACCACATCGACCTCTGCCGTTTTTACCATCAAATCGGCCGCCTGAATACCCGTTGCTACGGTTGTGTATTCAACCATACCCAATGCTTTACTCATCTGCTATATCTCCTTTACTTAGCCTCTATCGTAATAAATTTGTCGTTGATGTCTGTGACAGTTCCATCTATTGATGCATGAACTGGAACACCTAACTTGTCCTCACTGACATCGCTGACGATTTGTCCGGCTTTGACCTTATCGCCAACTTTAACCACTGCGCTGCCCGGAGCACCGATATGCTGGCTCATAGCCAGTTTTACCTTCTTCGGTTTAATCTCTACGTCAACCAATGGTGCCGGACCATCATACGGGCCTAATCCCAACCGTTCCGTCAGCCGTTCCTTATTTACCAGACGATAATCCCGCTCGGGTTTTACCGGCTCGACCTTTACGTCTTTCGGCATCGGAACGCCGGCCTTTTTCAGCTGCATTTTATAGGCCCCGATCAGCGTCCGTGGAGAAAGTCCGTTGAAGCAAGCATACATCTCACAGATGCCGCATTGCGAACAAAAATACGTATCAATCAACGGCTTGATATCCGCGCTGTTTCCGCTGGAGACCGAACGCATAAACGCATTCGGACGAATCGGATGCCCCAACAGATTCCGAGAACACAAATCCGTACACATTTTACATTGACAGCAAGCTGCCATTGCACGCTTTACATCAATCGAAGTGCTGGCTGTACGTTTTACAACCGCAAAGTTGTTTTTAGGCAAAACCAAGATTGCGCTGGAAGTTTTGGTTACCGTTTCATATGGTTGACAAAGACGTCCCATCATCGGACCGCCCGAAATCAGCGCATAATCATCAATCGTCGCACCGCCTGCCAACTCAATCAGTTCTGCATTGGTCATACCCAAAGGAACTTTTAATGTAACCGGATTTTTAACTTCGCCGGCAACCGTAACATATTTAGTATATACCGGGCCGACATTATGAATGGCATTATATACATTCAGCGCGGTTTCTACATTAAATACCGTTACACCGACCGAAATAGGAATCGTTCCCGGAGGAACAACCCGACCGGTTGTTTCATAAATCAAAACCACTTCGTCGCCGGCCGGATAAATTTCCGGCAACAAACCGATCCGCATATTGCGGAAAGAATCCAAATTTGCTTTTACCGCATTAACAGCCTCTTTATAAGAGCCTTTAATACCGATAATGATATCTTTTGCTTCTACCGCTTCAGCAATTTCGGCAAGCGCACTCATAATTTCATACGCATACTTTTCCATTACCTGACGGTGCAATTTCAGAAGCGGTTCGCACTCGGCACAGTTGAGGATAATCGTATCCGCGCTTTTATTCAGCTTTGCATACGAAGGAAATCCTGCTCCGCCGGCACCGACAATACCGTTCTGTCTCATAATCTTTGTTAATTGTGTCAGTTCCATAATTTATCTCAACTCATCCGCAGCCGGATGAATTTCTTTCCTCCCCAAAAAAAGATTTTTCGGCGTCAAACAACAGGCGTTTCCGCCCAAAGGAAAATTATACTAATATCCGAAAGCCTTAAAAATCTATCCCGAGTCCCTCGTCTACGATACCGACAATCGCCGCATCGATCGGGGCCGTCTCGTTTCCGACGCCTATCCGCGCCGCACTGCCCGTTGCGACTAAAACGGTCTCACCGATTCCGGCACCGACGTTGTCTACCGCAACAAACTGTCTCAGATCCCCCGTCATGGATTTACAGGGCTCTACGATCATAAATTTACTTCCAACCAGGTTTTCGTTTTTACGAGTGGCAACCAAACTGCCGACAACTTTACCAACAATCATTTCGCTCTTGTTTAACAATCTGTTATAAAACAGACCGCC
This sequence comes from Clostridia bacterium, assembly GCA_014872655.1. Lineage (GTDB taxonomy): Bacteria > Bacillota > Clostridia > Oscillospirales > UBA644 > UBA644. The sequence goes on along the minus strand of WHHJ01000011.1, from coordinate 19,065 downwards.
GTACCCTTTCTCAAAAAATTTGAGGACAAACCCCACAACACAAGTTGAAAGCCAACCGACTCATCGGTTTCCGCCGGAAAATTCCGACGAAAACCGAAATAGTACAATTACTATTTAATAGCCGGAAGAATCTTTTCAACGTCAGAATGAGGTCTGGGAATTACGTGCGTAGCTACAAGCTCGCCTAATTTCGTTGCTGCGGAAGAGCCGGATTCTACTGCAGATTTTACAGCTCCGACATCACCGCGAACCATAACCGTTACCAATCCGGATCCGATCTTCTCGGTTCCGACCAGTTCTACGTTTGCTGCTTTCAGCATCGCATCTGCTGCCTCGATTGCAGCAACAAGTCCTCTTGTTTCAATCATTCCCAATGCTTCTTGTGCCATTTTTTTATCCTCCTTAACATTTATCTGAACATTCACGCTTTTAATGCTCGGTTTTTCCGCTTTTTTGGCAGTAGCGGAAACTGCTGCTCCTCTTGCCGGAGAAGCTTTCTTTGATGTGTTTCTTCTTGCTTCAGCCATATTTCAGCCCTCGCTCCTCACTGTCGTGTAAAGCTTCCCTTTCATTTTTTTAATCTTGAAGCACTCAGCTCCACAAGCCGTTGCGTTTCCTCATGCGGCCGCGCTATTACTGCGCGTGCAACCGGCTTTTTGACCGCCTGCGCCGTTGCCTCTACGGCACTTGTCACCGCGTCGACAGACCCGGTTACAATTACCGTAACCAACCGGCCGCCGAGTTTACGTTCCCATGTAACAAAGTCTACGCTTGCCGTCTTACACATGATGTCCAAACAATCAATCGCCGCCGTTACGGATGGAACTTCGACAAGACCCAATGCGTTCATTTTTCTTACTCCTTACGGGTTTTAGCTGAAATCTTAGATTTTCGGCAGAATTTTTTCAACGTCAGAATGAGGTCTGGGGATTACGTGCGTTGCAACCAATTCACCCAATTTAGATGCTGCGCTGCCGCCAGCTTCTGTTGCAGCTTTTACAGCTCCGACATCGCCGCGAACCATAACCGTTACCAATCCGGATCCGATCTTCTCGGTTCCAACCAATGTAACCTCAGCAGATTTTACCATTGCGTCTGCTGCTTCGATAGCTGCTGTAAGTCCTCTTGTTTCGATCATTCCTAATGCTTCCTGTGCCATAATAAAAATCCTCCTGAAAGAATATATTTTGTGTAATAATGAAAAGATCAGTTTTTGTCAAATGCGTTCAGTCGTAACATCTTATCGGTGTCCGACGTCGCATTGGCAATGATATGTGAAGATACAACACCTGTAATCGGCTTAACCGCTTCTGCTGCAGCTGCGACGGCAGCGGTGACATTGTCGACCGTACCGCGAAACTTTACAGAAACAATCAGCGGAACAGGTAATGCATCGGGATTTCCCGGCTTGTTTTTATCAAAGGTCTCTACCGTTACGTCGGCCGCTTTGCAACCGGCATCACAAGCCACAAATGCAGCAGCAAGACCGTATACTTCAATAATACCTGCAGCCTGGGACATCTGTCATTCTCCTTTGTCTACTACTTATTGATGATGGCGATTTTCAAACCGGTCATCTTCAAATTGGTCTGGTGTGCTTCGTTAATCTGCTCTAACGGGAACCGATGTGTAATCAGTTTTCCCATTGGCAAACCAATGCCTTTTGCCCGTTTGAGGAAATCAAATGTAGTCGCATAGTCGCGCAAGGTATAAACCCAAGATCCTACGATTGTGATTTCTTTGGAGCAAATATCAAAATGCGGATTGATAGTTGCATCGCCGCCGTTGATAAAGAAGCCCAACTCGCAAAGACCGCCGCCGTTGCGGATAAATTTGTAGATGTTTGCATGAGCCACAGGGCTACCTGTACACTGGAATGCAAAATCTGCCAAATGTCCGCCAAATGCTGCCTCTACACCGCCTGCAAGAGCTTCGATACCCTGGTAATCTTTAAAGTTTACCGAGGCATTGGCACCAAATTCTTTAGCCATCTTCAACCGTTGTTCGTTACCGTCTACTGCAACGATGTTTTCAATACCCATCGTTCTCAAAACAGCAATACAAATCAAACCGATCGGACCGCAACCCTGTACAGCAACACGGCTGTTAAACCGTAAAATACCGGTTGTCTTTGCCCGCTCAACCGCATGGACCAAAACGGCACACGGCTCGATCAGAATTCGAGAATCCAAGTCCAAATCGCTGACGTTGAAAATCGTCGATCCGCCACGTACAAACAGATAATCACTAAACCAACCGTTCAAGTGAATATCGTCATCCGGCAACAAACCGTAAACATCTGCGCCGCCGACATTCTGCTTGTTCAGGTCAAACATCGTGATATCCGGATTATCCTTAAAGATCATGCAGGTAACGACTTTGTCGCCGATATGCAAATCTTTTCCTGCGCTGTCTTTTTTAACATTCTTACCCATTTTAACGATTTCTCCGGTACCCTCATGACCAAGTGCTACCGGGATCAAACCAAACGGGTCGCGCTTAAACTCATGGGCGTCTGTGCCGCAAATACCGCAGCCTTCCACCTTTACCAGAATATCGTCATCACCCACTTCGGGGATGGGAAATTCTTTAAGTTCATAATGTTCCAGGTCTGTCAGCATTGCTACCCGTGCTGTTTTAGGAATCTGCTTGCCGCCGCACGAACCAGACTTACATGCACCGGTACAAGTATGTGCCGGAGCCTGATCGCCTCTCATATTTGCCAAAACCTGTTTTACGATTTCTTCTATTTGTTTATCAGAAGCCATCTGAAAAGAACCTCCTTCATTGATTTTCTGCCATGCGCAATACGTTCTCCGCTACACAGTCAAAAATCTCACGACCGTATGCAGCCAGTTCCGTATCTTGCTGCTCACTGCCACCGCTGACTCCCAGTCCGCCGAGAATCCGGTCCCCGTAAGTCAGGGTAACTCCGCCGCCAAAAATGACGATCTTGCCGCCGTTCGTAAACTGGACCCCATACAAAGAAGCACCAGGTTGCGCTAACGGTTTTAAATCAATCGTATCCATTTTCAGCGCGACGGAAGTATAAGCTTTTCCAACCGCCACATCGTAACTTGCCAGATAACTATCATCCATACAAGCCACATAAACCGGGTTTGCACCGCTGTCCGCAACTGCGATCACCACCGCAAGCCCCATCTGACGAGCCTTTTGCTCTACCAGTTCAGCCAGCACCTTTGCCATGGCAAGCGTCATTTTTACCGAAGCATCCGGAATGTTCTTCTTTTGATTTTCCATACCGTACCTCCGTTAAAAACATATCGATCCAATCTATTATTTATTCAACTGAGCCATAACCTTCTTCGTAATTTCCGCTACGATGTCATTTTGTGCGCTCTCTGTAGCAGTTGAAGCAGCATCTCCGCATCTGCCGCAAGAATGGCAACTCGGCAACCCAGCTTTTGCATTGGGGCACAAGTTTGCAGGATGTTTGCCTTTCAGGCCCATCTGTCTGCGGATCTCATACAGTCTTTCTACCTGTGCGTCGGTGAACTCTTTCGGTCCGCCCAACTGTCTGGACTTGAACAACAATTCTGCATAGAACTCTACAGACTCCATCTTATGATAAGCGTTCAGCAAGGAATCCGAATACGTCAAGGCGCCGTGATTCTCCAACAAAACAGCATCATAATAGGGCAAATATTTTTCTACGTTATCAGGAATTTCCATGGTAGACGGAACCCCGTATTCTGCAATCGGCACACAACCCAAAGCAATAACTGCTTCCGGCATGATCGGCTGCGTCAAAGGAATTCCGGCAATCGCAAAACTGGTTGCGTAAATCGGATGTGCGTGAACAACGCTGTTTACATCCGGCCGTTTTTCGTACACTCTCAAGTGCATCTTGATTTCAGAAGAAGGTCTGAAACCCTCGTACGCGTGAAGAACATTTCCTTTTGCGTCGATTTTACAAATGTACTCCGGCGTCATAAAGCCCTTGCTGACACCTGTCGGCGTGCACAGGAACTCATTGTCGTTGAGTTTGACAGAGATGTTTCCGTCGTTTGCGGCAACCATTCCTCTGTTATAAATTCTTTTGCCGATGTCGCAAATTTGTTTCTTGATTTCATACTCCAAAGACATGATTTATAACTCCTTTTTTATTATTTTGCAATCTATGATAAGGGTCTTTGCGCAAATGAATAGGAGCGGTCAGTCGTTACGGGTGCTCAGCACCTTGACCTTTCGTTTTTTCCGAAAATCAGGCTGCATGTCCGCCGCCTGTTCCTCCCATGGCATCACGTCACCGGGCTGCCGCAGATGCTCTAAGATCTGCCACACACCGTCATTGTGATACGAACTGACTCGATATACGGTTTGACATCCGCTCAGCCGCAGCCACCGCTCTGCACGGTCGGCATTCGCGTCCGGGGCATCGATTTTGGTAACAATACCAATCACTTCCCGGTTAACCAAGCAGGTAATATTCGGAGGATATAACGAATACGGCTCTGTGGCACTCAACAGCAGTCCCACTACGTCCGCCTCATACGAATACAGTGCAAGCGCGCGGCCCAGCCGCCCGTTTTCTGCATATTCCCCGGGGGTGTCGATGATTACGTCAAAATTATTAATATACTGTGTTTTGTGATATTCGATGGGCTGTCCGCGCAGAGCCTGGATCAATGTGGTTTTTCCGCATTCGCTGCGCCCCATCAAAATAATTTTCTTCACCGGGTCACGTCCTTGTCACATCACAAACGGTAAAGCCCAAAGTCTGGGTACAATAGTCCGTCACCGCATGCATGGCAGCTTCCACTTCCGAAACAGTTCCGGTCACAATCAGGGTTCCGCTGAATCGATCCACAAAACCCAGCTCCGCACCCGAAGCCTTTGTAGCAATGTCGCCGGCAATAATTGCCGTCTCGCTGGGACTTACCGTCAAAATACCAATAGCAGATTTGCTGTAATCTACCGCAGGATCTAACCCCAGTTTTTTATATAAAACTTTATCCGGATTTGCAATAATATGCGCTAATGTAATCTGCTTGCCCGGAACCAGTTCCTGGACAATGCGCATCTTGTCATTATAGATATCCGGCATTCCGTCACCGTCTCCTTTCGTCTGTGTTCAATCGTCCGATTTCGAATCTGTTCTAAGGCCCGACCATCCGGTTGTGCCTTACGCTGATACTATGCTGAACAGATTGTTTTGTCGGCAAGAACCGTCAGCCTCCGATTTGGCCGTCTAATCCTTCCGCCAAAACCGCATCCAGCAGCCGATCCATATGGTCTGCCGTCGGCGGCTCAATTCCGTCCATCAAATATTCCCGGCCAAGTCCGGTATACTTGTCGCGTCCCATCCGATGATACGGCAGCAAATGCAACTGCGTTACATTCGGCAAACTGGCCGCAAATTTAGCAATCTCCCGAATTTCGGGAACGGTATCATTAAACGTCGGAATGACCGGCACTCGAATAATCAGATGTTTTGCATTCTGTGCAATCTTTTTTGCATTTTCTAAAATCAGCTCATTTGGCTGTGAAGTAAACTCTTTATGTTTTTGACTGGACATATGTTTGATATCCATCAAGTACAAATCCAAATACGGCAGCAACCGCGCAATGGTTTCCCATTTGGCAAACCCGGTCGACTCAATCGCCGTATTCAAGCCGCATTCTTTGGCTGCACGCAGCAACGCGGTCGAAAACTCAGCCTGACACAGACACTCTCCTCCGGAAAGGGTCAAGCCCCCGCCGGAACGGCGGTAATACGGACGGTCCTGCTCTACCTTGGCCATAACCTCTTCTACCGTTACGTCCTGTCCCATTGTCTTCGGCTTTCCCGCCACCATCATCTGCTGAACGGAAAATTCCTGAGACTCCGGATTACAGCACCATCGGCACCGCAGTGCACAGCCCTTTAAAAACACGATCGTGCGAATGCCCGGTCCGTCATGAATCGAGTACTTTTGAATATCAAAAATTCTGCCCTTTGTCTGAAGATAATCGTCCGTCATGTCTTCCTCCAAACTCGGCATTACCGGAATGTCGCCTGTTCTGTCCGGTTGATGATATCATCCTGCAGCGAACGCGACAACGTTGTAAACAAAGCACTGTACCCGGCAACACGAACCACAAGTCCCTTGTATTTTTCCGGATGCTTTTGTGCATCAAGCAACGTTTCACGGCTCACCACGTTAAATTGCATGTGGCTGCCTTTCTGATCAAAATAAGAACGAATAAAGTCTGCAAACTTCTGTAATCCCTCTCGTCCTGCCAACGCGGACGGATGGAACTTCATGTTAAACAGGGTTCCATTAGATGCAATATAGTGATCCAATCTGGAAACAGAGTTTGCAGAAGCGGTCGGTCCATGTACGTCACGGCCTGCCGCAGGTGAAACCCCATCGGCTACCGGCGTTGCCGCCAACCGTCCATCCGGCGTTGCGCCGGTTTGAGCGCCAAGAGGTACATTCGCCGAAACCGGATACAATCCAGCCTGATACTGACCTCCACGCGGGTTACGGAACGTCTCCAACGGTTTGGTATACGTATAAGCAACATCTCTTGCAAAAGCATCTACGACCGCATCATCGTTTCCGAACTTAGGAACTTGTTCAATCCAATCCAGCAACCGGTCATATTTTTCTTTCTTCTCTGCAGGTAAGTCGTTAGCCTGCACCGTCCGGAAAATCTGCTCCGCCTGCTGCTGGCTGACTGTGCCCTGCTGCGCATACAATTCTTTTACGATCTGCTCGGTCAAATCCCGAGCAGCGGCATCTTCTCTGGGTTTTCCGTAGTTATCTGCCAAAGCTTCTTTCCACTCTTGCAGAGTAATCTTTTTCTCATCAAATACCAACGTCTTAATCGCATACAGCGCATCCGCCATATTAGCAATACCAAAGCCTTGCGGCCCAGTAAAGTTATAAACAGCTCCGCCTTCCTGTACGGATTTACCGCGCCGAATGCAATCTTCTACCATCGACGATTCAAACGGTAGCGGACACCGCTCCGCATGTGCAACGTCAATAGAGTTGTCCGCATTGACGAGCAATTTGATCATATAATTCATTTGCGCCTTGTATGCATCATAAAAAGCGTCAAATGTTTTAAAATTTTCTACACGCCCGGTCTGGATACTGATTTGCTCCCCTTTGTCCATTCCATTGGAAAAGACCAGTTCCAGCGGACGGCACATATTAAAGAACGCCGCATCATGCCATCCGTCGGTTTTACCCGGACACTGAGGCTCTACACATCCGATAATGTTATAACTGCGTGCATCTTCAAAAGTCAATCCCCGGTTCAACAACGCCGGAATAATAACCTCGTCGTTATAATAAGCCGGCAAACCAATTCCTGTCCGAGTCACTTCAGCCGCTTTCAGCATCAGTTCATTCGGAGTGCCGTTCCATACCCGGATAGAAAGAGACGGCTGCGGCAGCATCACATGACGAGAGGCCAACATACACATAAACGACAAGTCGTTGGTTGCATCCCTGCCGTCTTTCGTCTGACCGCCCACAATCAAATTCTGGAACAAACTGTACCCTGCAAATCCTTCCGCAGAAGCAGCGTCCCGAGCTTTATTCAAATCGTTTAATTTAACCCAAATGCAGTCAATCAATTCCTGCGCAAACTCCCGGGTGATCTTCCCAGCATTCAAGTCTGCCTCATAATACGGATACATATACTGATCAAACCGACCGGGAGAAATAGAATGCCCGCTGGACTCCATCTGTAAAAGCATCTGCACAAACCAAAATGACTGACAAGCTTCATAAAATGACTTAGCCCCATTCAACGGCACATTGGCACAGTTGTAAGCAATCAGCAACAACTCATTTTTCCGAACCGGATCTGCACATTCTTCCGCCTGCTGCAAAGCCAATTTTGCATACCGCTGCGCATACGTTACAGCAGCCGCGCAACTCATGATCACGGCTTCCAAAAATGCCGTGCGCTTTGCATAATCCGCATCGGACGGATCACATTTTGCCAACTCTTCTTTGGTTCGGGCAATAATCCCGCTGTATCCAACAGCCAGCACCTCATCGTACTGAACCGTTACATGCCCGATCCCGTTATAAAAATAATTGCCCGGCGTAAAAATATTATGCTCAATCGCACGCTGAGCTTCGGGCGCCATATAAGACGTGGCCAGTTCAGACGTTGTCTTTCCCTTCCAGTACTTATACACCTCATGCAAAGTCTGCTTCGTCTGTTCAGAAATATAAAACGGGTCGGCCGAACGTGTTGCGATCGTGTCAAACTCGCTTTCCAGCCACTCAAACGAATACTCCGGAAAAACCTGACAACTTCTGGGCGCCTTCGTCGCGCTCCCAACAACCAGTTCCCCCGGCCGAATCGTGATCGGAATATTCTCACAAATATGCCGGAATGCCTTGGCCCGCCGTGTAATAATCGGCTCGCCTTCGGTCTGCATATACGAGTCTGTCAGTAAGACAGCCCGATCCGCCTCAATCTGAGGCATGTCCGCAAACAGATCGTCCACCAATTTGGTAATCCGTTCGGACTTCGGCAGGTCTGCAGAATGAAATTTAGCCATTGCGTATACCCCTCAGCTGAATCACAGCTTCCTTTCCATAAAATTCAAATTCAATCTAAATAAATTCCGTCGAGTGAGCCGCGCCCCACGACAAGAATCAACAAATCGACACTATTACAGTACCATTATAATATATAAATTTATTACTGTCAATAGCAATCAGCAAAGTGTCATTTTTTCACACAAGAATCAGCGATTTGACAAAAAAGACATGTTTATATCGCTTTGTTTTGTTAAAAAAACAAATCATCCAACGTTTTTTCAACGCTTTCTGTGGTATATTTTGCCACATTTGACAAATCTACCTTTGCATTTTTCATCGCATAAGACCCCTCCGCACACCGTAACATACTAACATCATTACGGTTGTCACCGAACGCAACGGTTTGCGCAGAAGAAATCCGTTGTTTTTGCTGCCAAAACGACAAAGCAATCCCCTTATCGGCCCCCATTGGCAAATATTCCGTAAAACCATGCTCATCATATCCTAAATAGGAACCGGAAGGTGCCCAACTCGAACAATACTGCTTTTGCTGCAATGTCAGCCCGCTAAAACAAACCTTGAAAATATCCGCATCTATTTCTGATACAGAGGCCACTTGAACGGCATCTGTACCATATAAATCATGCATCTTTCGGATAAAGGCAGGATCCTCCCCTATATAATAGGAAGACTTTGCACCATATAAAATCACATTTACTCCAAATTCATCCCGAACCTTTTGAGCAAATGTCAACACATCCAACCGGTCAAACGGCATCTGAAACATCACGCGCCGATTGCGAATAATCACGCCCCCGTTATTACAGAGAAACGTAATCCGCCCATAAACCGGGAAGAACATCTTTTCCAACTCATGATAAGTCCGACCGCTGGCTACGGCAAATTCAACGCCCATATTGCACAAATTATTGATGCGCACAAACAGACTGTTCGCAATCTTTGTTTCAGGAGCAAACAACAACGTGCCGTCCACATCACATACAACCAAGCGATACATGAAACTTCCTCCTATTACTCCATGATAACATCATTATACTACCATCAGCCATAAAAGTCAATAAACAAATTCTTCCGTTTTGTTGTCAAACAAAAGTATGGATGTAAAAAATCAAACTGAACCACTTGACATAAAACAAAAAATATAATATAATACAGTTGTAACAGAACGTATTGATTTTTATTAAAACAATCAAATTTTATATCATAGGAGGATCTGCATGAAACAGGCTGCCGCATACTGCCGGTTAGAACTCGGAAAGGCCGGACAGCAAAAACAAATTCGAGATTTTTTTGAGACCTGTGCAAAACAGGAAAACACAGAACTCATTGAACTTTACGCAGACGAGACTAAAAACAGTCCGCACACCAAAAACAAGACGCAATTTTTACGGTTATGCGCAGACGCGGAAGCAGGACGTTTTCAGCTTCTTTTTATTCGCGACGCTATTCCCGCAGCGCAATGCATTGCTGATTTTACTGATAAATTAAGAAAAATAGAGCAGCAAGGAATCCAACTGGTCTTCATCGGGAAAGACGGACGAACAACGCAAGCCGGCAATACAGATTTTATCCTGGACATGTTGTCTGAATTATCCGAATCTAAAAGCGACCAGCGCTCACAGCGAATTCGACAAGGAAAAAAAATCAACGCCCAAAACGGAAAAGTTCCCAACTTTATTTTTGGATACGACAAGCCGCAAAAAGACATGTTTCACCTAACTATTAATGAAGAACAAGCACAGGTGGTCCGGCAGGTTTTTGATTGGTACGTGAAAGAAGGAATTGGAGCCAATAAAATTGCGAAGCGGCTAAATGCCCAAAATATCACAACCAAACGAGGCAATGCGTGGAGCCAGGTTGCAGTATGCCGCATGCTGGCCAACGAAATCTACACCGGTAAAATCATCAGCGGCAAGCAGACGGTGGTAGACACTAAAACCAATCAGCGCCAGAAAACCGAAAAACAAGATCAAACAGTCACCTTGCGCCCAGAGCTTCGCATTATCTCCGACCAACAATTCAAACAAGCAAATCAACTTCTAAAATCTCGAAAAAATGCCTTTCATCCAGAACAAAAACAAGAACAAAAGCATATTTTCAGCACGTTAATCAAATGCAAATGCTGTGGATCTTCTTTCCGCCGCCAAGTTCGTAAATATAAAAATGAGTATGTACGCTGGGTCTGCACAGGCAGAAACGCGAACGGCACTGACACCTGTCCCAACGAAACGGCGATCAATGAGGATGAACTGGTTGCCGCTATCAGAGACTATTTTACCTCATTACTCAACGCCCGCTCCAACGTAACGCGGATGATTGAACGAGAGTACGAAAAACAATATAATTCTCGTGGAGACAATGAAAAAGCCTATCAGGAACTACTCACCAAAATGGATCGATTGAGCACACAGCGCACCAAACAGTTTGAATTATTCGACGAAGGGATGATCTCTGTCGAACAACTCAAACAAAACATTGAACCGCTGGATGAACAACTGACACAATTGGCGCAACAAAGCCAAAAACTACAAAAAAGCATTGAAGAAGGAAAAGATCTGCATCACCTGATCGATGAAGCCTTCGACGGGATTGCGGACGTTTTACAATCCGACATCGTTACAAACTCCATGTTGGGCAAACTCATTGACCGCATCGTTGTCGATGAACATCAAACCGTAGACATTTATCTAAAAATATTCACCGACCTCGGTTTAAACGAAAACTTGTTGACATAAAAGAAAGGACATGAGAACCGGATGAAACAGAAAACCCTCCTGCAAGAGTTTCTCCGATACACCAGCCTGAATATATTAGGCATGATCGGACTTTCATGCTACATTCTCGCAGACACTTACTTTATCTCAGCCCGTCTTGGCCCGGACGGGCTGACGGCATTGAATATCGCGCTCCCTCTTTTTACTCTGATTAATGCCATGGGACTGATGATCGGCGTGGGTGGAGCAACCCGATATACGATCTGCCGCGCACAAAAAAATAATCGCGGCGCAGATAACACCTTTACCGTTTGCTTACTCACTGGGCTCACCCTGGGCATCATCTTTTTACTAATCGGACAGCTTGCCGCACCGCAGTTGGCACGTCTGTTCGGCGCAAAAGAACAAATTATAGAAATGTGCGGGACCTACTTAAAAACATTGATGTCTTTTGCCCCGCTATTCATCGGCAACAACATTCTGATTGCCTTTATGCGTAATGACGGAGCGCCAAACTTGGCCATGTGCGGAATGCTGATTGGAAGTTTATCCAATGTTGTTTTGGATTATGTGCTGATGTTTCCGCTCAATATGGGTATTTTCGGAGCAGCACTGGCAACCGGACTGGCCCCCGCAATCAGTATCGCTATTTTATCCACTCGCATTGCAAGAAAGAAAAGTCACTTTCATCTCTGCATACCCCAGGGGATATTACGTCGCTTTGCGGACGCTTGTGCATTGGGAGCATCTTCCTTTATTACAGAAATTTCTTCCGGAATTGTTTTAGCGGTTTTTAATCTGCTGACTTTAAATATCAGCGGCAATATCGGGGTCGCCGCATACGGAATTGTCGCAAATCTAGCACTAGTCGCATTGGCGATTTTTACAGGAATCTGCCAGGGAATCCAACCGCTGATCAGTCGATATCACGGAGCCGGACAAGCACAACAATGCCGCCGGCTACTGCACTACTCACTGCTGCTCAGCGCCTCAATCGGGGTACTGATTACAGCGGCGGCATGGATTTTTACTACGCCCTTGGTACACGCATTTAACAGTACGTCAGACGCCACCTTACAGCAACTTGCCCAGGACGGAATGAGAATCTATTTTACCGGATTTCTGTTCGCCGGAATCAATATTGTCAGTATTGCCTTTTTGGCTGCGCAAGAGCACGCAAAACAATCCTTTTTCCTATCCATCGGCCGTGGTATTATTTTTGTTTTAGTGTTTGCCGTCCTTTTATCGCAACTGCTTGGCATGTCCGGAATTTGGAGTACTTTCCCGGCTGCGGAAGCCGTCATGTTTGTTTTCTGTATTATCTTTGTCGCACAAACAGCAAAAAAGCTGAAACAGAGCGCCAAAACAAATTAAAAACAAACTACAAGAATTTAATCTCCTAACCAAATAATTTTTATAATCTCTGAAATAAAGCCCAAAACGCCACACAACTCCGGTGAAAAAGCGGATATCTTGTGTGGCGTTTATAATACTATGCGGCTGCAAACGAAACAGAGAGCCCATGAAACACTCAAAATCCGAAAGGCCTTAACCCTCTTGGCAAAAAGCCGGACACGGGAACCAATCCCGTGTCCGGCTCTATCTTTTTTAAAATACAAACTGAACTAAAAGCATATAACAAATGGTACCGGACGCCACTGAAAGCAGGGTGTTTCGCCGCCAAACATGCAACACCACGACAACCGCCATAGCAATCAACTCCGGCAACCCATGACTGCCCGAAAAAACAGAGACGTCTTTTAAACAATATACTACTAGTAATCCGATCATGGCAAACGGCAAAACCTTTCCCAGATAGGTTACAAACGCAGGGGTCTTTTTTCCTGACGGAAACAATAAAAACGGTAAAAACCGCAATAGAATTGTCCCGACTGACATCACGCCAACCAATAAAACGGCATGGATTGTCTGGTTCATGATTATCCCGCCTCCTTTTTCTGAAGCGGTTTTCGTAAAAACGCTAAAACCACAACAATCAAAATCATAGACGGCACAATAAACCGATCTGCACCCAAAATCACCAAACACAAAAAGGAAAGTCCGACCCCGATCACAGCCAATATCCGGCTATCCTTATCAGTCAGCCACTGCTCTACAAACAGTACCACAAACAGCGCCGTCATCGAAAATTCCATTCCGGCTGAATCAAAAGCAAAGGCAGACCCAATCAAAGACCCGATACAACTACCCATAATCCAATACGACTGATTCAACATCGATAACGCCAGATAAAAAACGCCTCGATTCATTCCAATCGGAACCGGTGTAGTGCAAATAATAGAATAAGTCTCGTCGGTCAATCCAAAAATCAACGGTAGCTTTTTCCATCCAAGCCCGCGAAACCGCTCCAGCATTGAAAGCCCATAAAATAAATATCGGGCATTAACCGTAACCGTAATCACAGCGGCATTCAACAATGAAATACCCCCGCTGAGCACACTCACACCTACATACTGCATCGACCCCGAATAAATGGTAAAACTCATCAGCAATGCCCAGCCAATTCCGAATCCGGCCCGCTGCAGCAAAACACCAAAGCCAATGCCCAACACCAAATATCCAGCCAAAACGGGCAGCGTTAAAGGAAACGCTGCCCGGAAAGCTTTTTTCCACATACCCGTTACACTCTCACAATTTGATCTTCTTTTCGCGGTTTTGCCTGCGGATAATCCCCCGCACCGTAACCTAAAATACAGTTGCCGATCCCGACATAATCATCACCGATTCCCCATTGCCGTTTCAGCGTTTTCCCTTGCTCACTTTCAAAAACTTCGCGGGCACGATGAATCCAGCAACTGTCTACTCCGACAGCATGCGCAGCATTCATCAGGTTTCCCAACACCAAAGAGCCATCTTCGATATAAGTATTGCGATTCCGGTCGGCAAACACAACAATCACCGTAGGTGCACCGTAAAACGGATCCGCATCACTTCCCATAACCGCTGCATTCAGCGCAGACATTTGCGCAATCGTTTTTGGATCTTGAACCACAACCATTTTTGTTGCCTGCATACCTCGTCCGGACGGTGCAAAAGTTCCGGCTTGTAAAATCTGGGCTAATTGCGATTCTTCCACCTGCTTAGATTGAAAGGCACGCACGCTGCGGCGCGTACATAAACATTGTATTACTTCGTTCATTCTGCTTTACTCCTTCCGATTTTTTGAACTTATCTTTCTTTAAAAAACAAGCCACACTTGAATCGGTGCGGCTTGCATTGCAACTTAATCATCATCCGCACGGCGGATCAAAAAAATCCCATAAGCGATTGTCGCCAGCCCCATAAAACAAACCAATCCTATTTGCACCCAATTGTTTTGTTTTGGCGGAACCTGGGCCACAATATCCTTTTCTTCAGACTCCTGGGCAGACTCTTGTGCCCCAAGTGCCGGTTGTGCATACAAACCGATAGCACATACCAACAATAAAACCAGCCCGGTCTGCAAGAACAAGAACATCCGTTTTTTACCAGATGCCTTAAATCGTTTCATGAATAACCTCGTTTCTGCGAGCAGATTCAAACACCGCTTCCATCAACTTCATGGTACGCCGCAACTGCTCATGCGTAATTAACTGCGGTTCTTGTCCGCGAATAGCCCGAATGACATTTCGGTAAAAATCCTTGATATCTGACGGAATTCGAGGCAACGGTTCTTCGGCAATCGTTTCATCGGTTCTCGGCGCCATCGTTTTGGTCAAGCCCGCGGCCGTCGCAACAGGAACAGCATCCCGTTTTTCCCAGTCGGTCACTTTAACGATCTTACCGTTTACATTCCAATCGTAAATCACGGCGCTTCCGTTTTCGCCCATTACATACCAACGCGGCAACTCAATAAAGTTTGAAGTTCCCACTTCTACATGGCATTCCAGCCCGTTTTTAAACTTCAACAACACCTTAAAGCCGTCGTCTACCTGCTCATTGGTTACATATGAAAGAACCGCATATACGGATACTACTTCGTCCCATTCGGTCAACATATACAACTGGTCAAACAAATGAATTCCCCAGTCAAACACCATGCCGCCTCCGGCCTTTTTCGTATTGCGCCAGTCTCCCGGAATGCCTCGAGACCCGTGAACACGGCTTTCCACATTAAAAATAGGGCCTAATGTATTTTCATCATATAACTTTTTAATAATTAAATAATCCTCATCCCACCGTCTGTTCTGGTGAACGGTAAATAATACGCCGTTTTCTTCGGAACAGCGAATCATCTGCTCCAATTCTTCCGAGTTCAACGCAACCGGCTTTTCACAAATCACATTGATTTTATGCTCCATCAGCGCACAGCATACCGGCAAATGTTCATCGTTCGGGATCGCAACAATGGCCAATTCCACCTGCTTGTCCTGCAACAATTCTTCAAATGTACGATAAGCATGAATCTTACCTTGATAATCATCAATTAACTGCTGTTGTTTTTCCGGTAAAATATCGTATACACCTACAAGTTCTACCTCATCCGGCATCTCTAACAAACGAGGAACATGCCAATATTTTGCCATTCCACCGTATCCGACAATCGCAATCTTACACTTTTCCATATCCTTGTCTCCCCTTTTACAGATACGCTTTTTCGTGTTTTATTATATGCCCATATTTTTTAAAAGTCAAGGAATATCACTTTTTGTTCAAAAGATTTTTTTCCTCCGCAGTCAATTCCCGCACCTGGCCAGCCGACAAAGCCGAATCCAGCACCAAATCCCCGATTTGCTCCCGGTGCAACGCGCACACAAAATTTCCGCATGCGGCAAACATGCGGCGCACTTGATGGTACTTTCCTTCATAAACAGTCACACGCGCCAAACGGTCTGCAACGGCTTCTACTTTTGCCGGCAGTGTGTGCAACCCGTCCCGCAAGGTCATTCCCTTTTCGAACGCGCAAATCGTCGCATCATCCAGTTCCCTTTGCAATTGCGCTAAATAAACTTTAGGTACATGCGCATGAGGAGACGTCAACCGATGTCCAAATACTCCGTCGTTTGTTAAGATCAACAACCCCGACGTATCCTTATCCAATCTTCCAACGGGAAAAATCCCACGTCGTGACCAAATCTTAGGAACCCAGTCCACCACACACTTTTCTGCCCCGCTTGTTGCACATACCGCACCTAAAGGCTTATTCATCATCAAATAAACAAATTCCTCGGTAGCAACTTCCTGTCCGTTTACCGCAACACGTGCCGTCGACGGAATATGTAAAGCCGCCGAACGCACAATTTGTCCATCAACAGACACACATCCTTGCCGAATCCATTCTGCAGCCTGCCTTCTGCTGCAAATTCCGGCCGCGGTCAACACCGCATCCAGCCGCTTCATTAGAAGTGATAAACCATACGCCGGAAATAATTCAGTTTTTTATGGAAGAATTCATACTTCTTCCGATCCCGAATTAAAAAGAATTCTCCGGGCATCTGCACAAACTCTCCGCCGTATTGCTTCTTATATAAATATAAATCATACATACTGTCTTTTTTGATATCTTCCGTATTTAACTTTAACGTTCCGCCCATATTGAATGTTGTCACATTTCCGTCTATACTGTCTCGAATCATATCCCAGTAATTGGCCGTCAATCGCAAATCTCTCAAAGCTTTGGCATTGGCCCCATAAAAGTTGTACGCCTTGTTGCCCATCTTAATATAAAAAGAAGCCGAAATATACGGATCGTCTGTCAACTGTTTAGACACCTGCAACCGTTTCTCTGTAGCCTCCAACTGTTTGACAGCTTCTTTGCGTTTCGGAGCCAATCGCTCCCGTTTTTTGTCCGTTGTCTGCGGATCTGCAATCTCGTCATCATAACGTTGAATCTGATCCCGCACTTCCTGCAACACTTTCTCTGTATAAGCAATATCTACTTTACTGTTATATTTATATAGGTAGATTGTCACATAATCCGATAAACTACGTGCAAACTTCTGATAATATTCGAGATTTCGGTGTCCGAAACCTTTTTTAGCGTCCGTTTCCAGCAATAAACGATAAAAAATGGAAACAAATTCGTCTAAGTTTTCTTTCGTAGACTTCTCCACTGTTACCCCGCGCTCTGCACTAATCCGGATATCGTTTTGCAATTTCACTGCAAATCCGTCAAAAATTCGTTTACGTTCTTCTTCAATGTCACGCGAAGCATCGATATGCAGCCGATAATTGGTTGCGGGCTGCATAATGCGGCCTTCTGTACGCTCATATCCCAAACGTGTTAACAAGGCGCAAACATCATATTGGGGATCCTGAAAATCAATTTTATAATCACACCAGGGATCTATAATCGCATAAATCACGTGCTTTCTCTTCATAAAAGCTTTTAAATATGCTGTAAACTCTGTTACCAGTTGTTCATTAGTAAAGTCGCAAACAAATCCCCGCGTTGCATATCCGATTGACCAGGGCGTACCATAAATAGGCAAACGGAATAAAATACAACTTAAAACAATTTTTCCAGACTCATCCTTTCCTAAAAAAGCAGATGGCCGAAAAAGAGTCCGAAAATGTGCCCAATTTTCCGTCTGAGAAAAAATCCCGTTTTCCTTAGCAAATTTCCCAGCTTCTTCCGCCGAAACCTGTTCAAACAAATACATTTTATATACACCTCAAACCATTCAAAAAAACATTTTTCTGCTTGCGGATATCTTTCCCCGTTTGCTTTATAATAATAACAAAAATGTTTTCCAAAGTCAAGCAAAAACCGCTTATTCCTTAAAAACAAACCTGTCTCATTCGGCAAAGCAAACTAATAGTCCCCAACCAATTGTTAAAAGCAGAACTTTTTGGGCATCTTTGTTCGAAACCTCTGAGAGAATACGCAAAAACCCTTTGCGCCGACAAAAACCTTCGTTACTGTCAAACAATAAACGTATTGTCATCTTATCAGTTGGCGGAGGTCATCGCACGAAAAAAATTGCGCATGCTAAAAACGCTTTACACAACACAAAAAATAATCCTGGTTGATAGCGAACCAACCAATAAACAACCTAAACTTAAAAATTTTGCCGATATTCCGAAGGTGTCATATTGGTATAGGCTTTAAAATTACGAATAAACGTCAAGGTATTTTTAAACCCCATCTCTGTTGCAATGGTGGCAACAGAAAGTTTAGAATAAGATAATAACTCCTTAGCCCGATTGATCCTGCTTTCATTGATATAGCGATGAATCGTCATCCCTGTATTCTCTTTAAAAACCCGGCAAAAATAATGTTTGGAAAAACCAATGTTACCACAAACATCATCCACTGTAATACCTTCTTTAAAATGTTCTGCAATATATCGAAGTGCAGCATTCACATAAGTATCCCGCGGCGGAAGTGCTTTTTTACTTTGATTAACACGAAGAGATATTTGATATAATTCGGTAAACAAATCATTTAATTTTGTACTGGATTTCATATATGAAAGCAACGACCCATCATAATCAATCTCTAATAACTCAGAAAAACAATCCAATACGCCGCTCAGAGGATCCACACGGACAATCCCAGAACCCGGACGAACCAAATTGTAAAAATAGGTCGCATACGCACCTGAAACAACCACATAAAAACATTCCCACCGCTTCGCAGAAACAGACCGAAATTTCATCGGATAATGACACGCTGAAACAACAACGTCATTGGCCGTCAAATATTTTAAATCCCGATTTTTAAAAAACTCCGCAACACCGTCTAAAGAATATAAGATCAGTACATCGTCCATTTCAATGTCCGATCCAATCGTTAACTTTTTATCATTTAAATATCCCAATCGTTTCAATATAAGAGGGAATTGTTGAGATTGTACAGTGTTTTCCAC
>WHHJ01000109.1 GCA_014872655.1 Clostridia bacterium | reverse complement strand
TACTCATATAATCGAAATACTCGTCAATGCTTTTCGGATTTTTGATAGACTTCTCGTTGATGTCCATAAAGAATTTCAAAAACTCCCTGCCTGTAAGAAACTCCGGCACGGTCGGGGTAGAGAGTACATATCCGATGTCCTCTGCGGCTACCTCACGACGAACGCCGTTTTCATCTTCTATATAGAAATTGCCGCTGTCCGCCTTCAAATCCCTGTTCAAACAGTTAAACAGCGTTGTTTTTCCAGCGCCGTTTCTGCCGAGCAGCCCATAAATTTTCCCTTCATCGAATGTAAAATCAATATCTCTGAGAACTTCCTTTTTCTCAAAGCTCTTTGATAAATGCTCAATCACAAATTTCATAATATCCTCCGTCACATCTTATGCTGGTAATATGCCATCAAAATAAAGTCAAGGATTGTTTTCAGCAGGAAAGCGCCTACAAGAGTAAGAACAGTCCATATGGGTGCGTCGAAAAAAATACATACCCAAGCACCTGCCATCAGCAGCCAGTGCAGTATCTCGCCGGATATTGCCTGTGCTTTGCTGCGAATGAGCTGATTGCGCTCGTCTTTTTCTTCAATTTCATTGATTTTCATCAAATCAGGATTTTTTGCGCCCCACAGACCGACACACCATTTCGCAATCCCATAGCCGAACAATCCGGCACCTATCCCGATCATCGCTCCGCTTTGCGAATCACTTAAATAGTCCTGTAAAAGAAACTTTGCGACAAAAGTAAAAGCAATGTCTAAAATGTCAATCACCAGATGCAGTCTCTTTTTTACTTTTTCATTCATTTTATCGCAAAGAATGAAGAAATGTCAAGCACACATTCCATAAAGATAAAATCTCAAAGAAATAAATCTCCTGCATTTTGGCAAACAATTGTAACTTTCATCGCGTAGGAAATGCAGAAAAAAATATGAGAGGTTTTAGGGCAGTGCCTGAACAAGTTTTACGATTTTACGACGATAGGAGTACAAATGGTCGTTCGATAAATTGATACGTTTCGTTTGACGATCCATGTCTGCGATATGCTCATTTAGCTTTTCGGTACCCGGTAGATTGTAATAGCGGATACGATGATTTTTGCTTCAAACATCTTCGATACCGCCGTCCCCAAACATCGATTTCAATTTTTTCGGATTGTACGTTTCAATTAAGAAGTGCATCATAGCCCTGAGACTTTGATATGTCCCGCTCGTCTTTTCATAGATGCTTTTTATCGCAAATACTTTCTGTGTTTTATGGTGTTTTCATTTTATAGGAGATTTGCCGGGAAAACCAATGTGCTGATTGCAGTTTTAGTGATATATAAAGAGAAGAGTACGAACTTTTTGATTCGTACTCTCATTTCTCCCCCGCAATGCCGATTTCTGTGTGTTTCTTAGGATACTAGCAAAGTTTCCTCCCGTTGCTTTTGTTATTTTGCGCAAAAAAACCATGTTTAGAAAGATAAATTCTGATGTGTGATCCATTGCAGTTTTTTTAACAAGGTGCTATAATACAAAGGATAAACATGATATTTGCAGTTTGAAAATGATATTTTAGTCGTGCAGAAAACGACGAGAGGAGCAGCTATGATACCGAAACCCAAACCTTATATTCAAGCATTTGAGCAGCTTGGCTTTGGCATTTTTTTACATTTCGGTTTGTATTCCATTTTGCAACGAGGTGAGTGGGCAGCAGAATTTCAGCATTTGGACATGAAAGAATACGAAAAACTGATGGAATCCTTTACGGTTGATGATATGGCGCATGCTGTAACGTTGGCCAAAGATGCAGGGGCAAAATACATCACACTTACCACGCGGCATCACGACGGATTTTCATTGTATGATACACATGGATTGAACCATTATGATGCACCGCATGCTGCATGTGGTCGCGATCTTGTCAAAGAATTTGTAGATGCTTGTCGCAAAAATGATATCGTACCGTTTTTTTATCATACATTGCTCGATTGGTGGAAACCGGAGTTTCAAACTGATTTTCCTTCTTATCTGCAATATTTACGCGATTCAGTAAAGCTGTTATGTACAAATTACGGCACCATTGGAGGTTTTTGGTTTGACGGCAGCTGGTCGCGTTCGGATGATTGGGAAGAAGACGCACTATACAGTATGATTCGTCATTATCAACCGCAAGCGATGATTATCAATAATACGGGGCTGAGTGCGCTTGGTCAAACAGGACACGCTGAGATCGATTCGGTAACGTTTGAACGGGGCAGGGCATTCCCGCTGGAGCGTGACGGCATGGAAAAATACGTGGCTGGCGAAGTATGCGACAGTATCAATGCGCACTGGGGCATTGCCAACGATTTTCACGCAAAGTCTCCATCATATTTGATCGAATCTATTTGTGATGCACGAAAAGTGGGGGCTAATTATCTTTTGAACATTGGTCCCAAGCCAAACGGTGATCCGGATCAGTATTCCTGTGCTACATTGGAAATGATCGGCGGCTGGATGCGTATTTTCGGTACAGCGGTATATAATGGGCGGCCATTGTGGTACAAACAACATCGTCGCAATTTTGTATTAAAAGACGTGCATGGAGACGCGCTTTATATCTTTTGTTATGGATTGCCTGTACATGGTTCCGGCAACGTTGTTTCAGGCGAAGGCGCTGAGGGACCGTATCTGTTTGATGGTATTACCGATACGGTACAATCGGTGTTTTGGATCGATAACCAGGAACCATTACGATTTTGGCAGAATGAAAGTGGTCTAACCGTTGATCTTATCGGATATCCCTACGGAACCGATTATTGCGTGCGTGTTGCCAAAGCGATCTTAAAATAATTAAAATAACATGGATAAAATACGTTATTTAGACTTTGAAAATCAATCAGATCTGGAGGGATTTTTGGGCAATTTTTATTTACC
>WHHJ01000108.1 GCA_014872655.1 Clostridia bacterium | reverse complement strand
ACATCACTGCAAGTATTTATGTCAGCGAGGACAAGCCGTTGGGGGAATATATCTCCTTTCTCAAAGATCGTTTCCGTATTGCGCACATCGATGCACAGATTGCGTGTAACGGTGTCAAAGAAGAAGAATGGGCCACCGCCTGGCGCAAATATTACCACCCTACCCCGATCGGCAATCGCTTGGTCATCGTGCCCGGTTGGCAAACTTATACACCCAAAAATACAGAAATCACCGTACAAATGGACCCCGGCATGGCATTTGGCACCGGCACACACGAAACCACACGTTTGTGCGGCGCACTGTTAGAGCAATATGTCACACCGGGTGACACACAACTGGATGTCGGAACCGGCAGCGGTATTTTGGCGATTTGCGGAATCAAATTGGGCGCATCGTATGCGTTGGCATGCGACATTGATCCTGTTGCGGTGCGTGTTGCCAAAGAAAACGCGAAAAAAAACGGTGTCGCCGATCAAATTGATTGTGTGTGTGCCGATCTTTTGCAAGGGATCACACCCCCTGCCGGCGGCTTTCAGATTTGTACGGCGAATATCGTCGCGGACGTCATATTATCTCTCACCCCTGCCATCGGCGCATTTCTTGCACCAAACGGAATCTTCATTTCCTCCGGCATTATTGACACCCGCGAGGCGGAGGTGGTATCTGCGCTCAAACAACATGACTATACCATTCTCACCGTCAAACGGGACCGCGGTTGGAGCGCTGTCTGCGCACAAAAAACAGACAACACACCTTGCGGCAATGCTCATAGCTAATAAAGAAGCAAATCATAAAACACACATAAGGACAGCTGCCCCGAGCTATTCCGTACAGCCCATGAGCAGATAGCAAAACGGTAAAATTGTTCACATCTTTATGTTATAATTTCTCTGTATTATCAATAAAGGAAAGGGAGAATGATTGTGCGAAAGTTTTTTATCGCTTTGCTATCAATTATGCTCGTATTATCCGGCTGCGGTTTGGTTCCCGAAAGACCGGAAACGCTCCAAATAGATGACAAAATATACAAAACAGGGTTTTACGGCACTCTTTATCCCTCTGAATATTCTTTGACAGAAGACACGCTGCAAGCTAACGATTTAACGCTGGTTCGCATCGCTCACGATACATTTGACTTGTACCACGCTGATGTGGGTCCCTATGTAGATGGCACAATTTATTGTGAAGAAAGCCAGTTGGAAAATCAGACCGCAGGTGATAACGGCGGTAAATTTGACAAGGCATATCATAAAAACTATATAACCAAACACACATTCCGTTTTGCCCGCCCGACACTTAGTAAAGAAGGTGGGGATGAACGGACTGAAAGCTCACGATATATTGAGCTTATTCTGCAAGGACCTAATTGCGTGTAGAGGATGTAAAAATGGGATTTTATTCTGATCAAATTCTTAACATCATATCGTTTGACAATGTAATTCTTTGTGGTAAACTTTCACTTCCTTATGGTGAGAAAGATGTTGAAAAGCTTGTTATTTATGTAAATGGTTCTGGAGCGAATACTTTTGACAACAAACGCCCCGGCTTTAACTATTTTGATTTGTTTCGAGAACAATTCGCAAAACAAGGAGTAGCTTTTTTCTCTTACAATACAAGAGGTTGTAAACTTGGAAATAATCCGCCAATGTATGTGGATATTGATTACAAACAGTATCAAACCTATTTACCGCTTAATTCGGTAGAAGATCTCTACTATATGATTAAGTCGCTCAAAGGGGTTAATAGGCTTAATAATTGCAAGGTCTATCTATTGGGTTGGAGTGAAGGAACTGTAATTGCGACTTTATTTGCAAAAAAATATCCTGCACTTGTAAATGGTTTGCTTCTCGCCGGGTATGTCAATCAAAATATGAGAGATGTGCTAACTTGGCAAAACGACGGTAGCTCTTCTATGGTTTGGTATAGAACTTACTTTGAAACAGATGAATCAGGCAGAATCAGCAGACAAGCATATGAAGCTGATCCCAATCATGTAGTTGCTTCTGTGCTACAAGGTAGCTCTTTTGATGACATTGACATCAATCATGATGGCTTTATTTCCAAAGAAGATTTGTCTGTTATCGTATCAAATTCTTTGGGGTATACATTAGAAAAACTTTTAGATGTAATCAATACACATGATGATGATTGGCTACAAAAAAACTATAGCAGAGGATTGATCCCTCTCACATCAAATTGGTTTTTACAGCATTTTAGTTTGCGCAGCAATTCTGAAGTGATGCCGCTGCTTGACCTGCCGATACATATTTTCCACGGCACATTAGATCAAAATGTCGATGTGATGGAAGTTTATAAGATTGATAATGTTTTCAAAAGTATCGGGAAAACAAATTTGGTTATTCATATTTTTGAAAAACACAACCACGATTTAAATTACGGCGAATATATAATCAAAAAAGAAATACCCGAGGGTATAAAAGCAATTTTTGATTGTATTGCTGATTTTTGATGCCTTTCTAAATTATAGTAATTTTTTTCATTTTTCCCCAACCTTTTTGACTCGAGCTGTGTCTATAAGACAGATGCAAGGATATATGCCGATTTCAGACGGACTTGTGCGTAAATATGAAGCTGTCGGTTTAACAGACGGTTTTTACGCTTCATCCGAATATACCTATGTTGCTGATGAAAACGGAGATATCGTTATATTTGCCGACAAGTGCGGAATCAAAAACATACTTGCACCTACCACAATGTATAGTGCTATTCAAGATGAAATCATTGAGGACGAGCGCTAAGACGCAAGAAAGCATAACGAAAGCAGACTTCGTCATGATGTAAACAACTTCAAATTGCTTCTTCATTTTCTCGGTAGAACCAAATGGAACGAGAAAAGGCTTTGATAGAGTCGGAAAAGTAAAAATGATATCCTAATAAAATACGGGAGCGACCGCTAAAGCGGT
>WHHJ01000107.1 GCA_014872655.1 Clostridia bacterium | reverse complement strand
GCTTACATGGTCAAAACCTTCTTTCTGATAAAGCTGGGGGCGCTGGCCCTGTATGTTTGGCCTGTCGCAAGACAACGGATATTTTAGCCAGCGCCCCCGCTGGATTGTGGGGCAAATCGGAGCAGATAAGCCGCCAGCTTATCCCTTGCGGCCCGTTGCAGATCGTGGCCGTGGGGATGGCTCGTCCCCACCTGCGGCATGGGTAGTTGTCGCTCGTTTCCCTCACGGAAAAGTCTTTGCGTACCTGCCGCCCGGCTCCCTGCTGGGCACTCCAAGCTGCCCGCTATTCAGTTGTGGGAGGATTGTTTTTTCCTCTCATTAACCGTGTCGCTTGGAAGAACAAAAACAACAGGCTCACAGAACATTTTTCAAATATTTTTTCATGTTCTCCAAGCCCCGGCGGATAGCGGCGGTAATGGCCTGTTCTGTCACGCTCTCGGCGGCGGCAATCGCCTTGACCGAGTGGCCCAGCAGATAGTGTTCAAATACCCGCTGGCCCTGTGCGTCTGGCAGACTGTTCAGAGCGTGGCAGAGATATTCAAACCGCTCCATGCGCTCGATCAGCTCTTGCGGGGAGGGGTTAGAGAAGCAAGCGGAATACTCGATACCGTCCTCGGCGTCCAGCGAGTAGTGCGCCTTGTTGCGGTAGACACGGCGGCGGCTGGCCTTGATGTACCTCTGGCCCGCCAGCAATTCTTCCGCAACTTCCTCCGTGACCTCAACCATCACATCTTCCATATACCACGGGTAAAAATCCCGCAAATTGATTTCCTTCATTGTGTACCTCCATTTCGGTGTTGGGGAGTGACGAGTGACCGAAACGGAGGGCGGCGGGGAGCGGCACCGGGGCCGGACTTCGGGCCAAGTTGGCCCGAGGCGGCCCCATGAGAAAAGAAAAACGCCCACATGACATAGAGCCATGCAGACGCACGAAGTTATATATTCGTTTATGTACTGATTTATTTCATGTTCTCCGCCGTACTGATCCCATTTAGGCGGTGGGCTTTTTTTTGACAGGTTAGGGGATGAACATCAAATAAGGACATAACGATACCTCCCGGATACCGCCGTGTCCTCCCAAAAGGGCGACTTTAATACACCCTCCGTATTTCTATTTTTGAAAAAGAAAACGGCGGCTTGAAATTTGTTCTTTCAAAACCGCCGCAAGGCTACTGTATTTTGTTTAGGCGCATGGATACTCAGCCGCCGAAACAACGGTTTTTTTTATTTCCGTTGGGCGGTTTCACCTTAGATAGTGTCAGTCAAAAATATTATGGTCTTAGGGGCAAATATATATCTGTTTCATATTTTTCAGGATTTCCAGCCATTGTTGTACCGTATCCTTTTTGATATATCTCAATTATTGGAGCATGATATGTTAAATTGTTTTTATTGGCATAATCGAATAATGCTTTGTATGCAAACTTTAATCCATTATATTCGCCTATATATTTTACGCATAGGGCTCTGCTACAAGGTATTTTTCTTGTAATAACCTCGTGGGATTTGAGTTTTTTCGATATTGGTATGCAAACTTCAATATCAGCTATTTCACAAAAATCTAACGAATGATAACAAGTAATTGGTGCACCATCAGCTTTATTTTGAACGATCCTATATAATTTATCAAAATATATTCCTATTTCATGGTATTGACCTTGAAAACGAATACTTGCAATATTTATAGAGGGCAACTCCGTTTCTGTAACAGCAAGCATTTGATTTAACACAGTTTTATGAGTTGTGGCGTGTTTTTCTAAATGCAATTCAATTTTGCTAATCAGATGTTGGTAGTGTTCAATCAATCCTTTTGTTATAGTTATTTTTTCATCTAAATAATCAATGAAGTCATCATCACTTTTGATATTTCTTAAGGCATCTTTCATTTCAGAAATGGTAAATCCGAATTTTCTCATATCTGTAACCATTTCGGCTTTTTTAATATCATCCGATGAGTAGAGACGGTATCCGTTTGTTTTGTCGCGATAGGACGGGGGTAAAATGCCTTCATTATCATAATATCTCAAAGTTTTAGTTGTCATCCCCACAATTTTGGAAAATTCACCTATTTTATAAATATCGTCCACCTCCAAACCCAATCATCCTTACAGTTACTTTGAATGTTCAATGGTAATAATTCCGAAAAATGGACATAGCTCTAATTGATCAACTACCATTAACGAACATTCAGCCAACCATTCTTTTAATTCAGCTAAAGAATAAAACCAATTATCTTTTGGCGTGTATTTTTTCATATCGTCCCATGTATAAATGTAATTCTTTTGTAAATGTGGGGCAATATAATCTTTATAAATATCAGGAGGAGTGGTTTTTTCCAAGAGATAACGATATACCATATCAAAAAAATCTGGATTATGCTTTGCATCGAACATAATCATTGTGTCACATAAAACAAATCGGCCGTTTTTATTAAGCAAGTTATTTACATTTTTCAACGCTGTCGTTTTATGCAAATATTTTACTTGATGGAATACCAAAGAGCTTACTGCTACATCTATTTTTTGAAAACAGTTTAGACTTTCAAATGTTCCTTGCAGATATTTTACGGGGCATACCGTTTTGAAACTTTGTGCCATATTTAGATTATCCACATTAGGATCAATCCCAATAGTATGCGCTGAATAGATAGCTATTTCTCGGGTAAGATTTCCCCATCCACAGCCAATATCTATGACCGTGTCGTTTGAAGTGATTTTAGCTTTTTGCAAAATAACTTTAACGAGTTCCGGGGTACTCTCAAAAGTATTTCGTCCATCGGGACTTATTAAGTTATGAATATACATTTCTAATATATTATCCCATGTTGATTTCATTTAGCTACCTCCTTAATGTGTATTTTAACTCTTCCTGTGCGCTGGAATGTCAACTTATTTTTATTATATCTCTGTTTTTGCTTTACGACAATTATGCCTTTGCATAATATG
>WHHJ01000106.1 GCA_014872655.1 Clostridia bacterium | reverse complement strand
GTCAACGCCTGCGTGAACGAGGTGTTCCGTATATGGGAGGAAAACAGCGATAAAAAACTGACGCAGCTTCTTTTTTGCGACCTCTCCACTCCAAAGGGTGCAGGCGAGTTTTCCGTCTACACGGACATACGACAGAAGCTGATCGAGCGTGGTATTCCCGAATCGGAAATCAAGTTTATCCACGAGGCGGATACCGAAACGAAGAAGCAGGAGCTGTTCAAAAAGGTACGCCGTGGCGAAGTACGAATCCTGATGGGCAGTACACAGAAAATGGGCGCAGGGACGAATGTGCAGAACAAGATCATTGCTTCCCACGACCTTGACTGCCCGTGGCGACCTGCCGATCTGGAGCGTGCGCCCGTAAAGGCATCATAATAAATATACCTTTGGCAAGGTATTAGGATAGTATCTTACAGTCCTATCATCAACCGATTTACCTGTGAGGGAAACTAAATATCAGGGAAAATAGCACGTCGGTAAAGCCATAAGTCAGCTAATTACCAAGCTGCGACTGAATGGGGAGATGAAAAGTTAGGTATGAGGATAAAGCCCATACTGGTTGAACGATAGTCCAAACGGTCAATGTCGGGACTATGGCGTAAGGTAATTATTATTCGCCATATCTCAGCACTTATGTTCCGCTGTTCAGGAGCGTAAGCAAAGATAGGCTGAGACGTATATGCAATAAGCATAAAAGGATGGAAGTCGTATCCGACAACCTAACAAGCCAAATCGTTAGTATGATGCTAAACGGGGATTACCTAAGTCGAAACGCTTAAAAATAAGCTATTAAGTGTAGGCTTATGAATATTCGATATGGTAACGGAGCCTTCATAGTAGTCCGAGAGTGTTAATGGCACTTACATGGCGAAGGAAGGCAGTTTATAACATTAACAATATAGAAAGGATAATGTGTGATACATTATGAGAAATCCTGAAAATGTGTTAATCAGCTTAACGAAGCACAGTAACCAAAAAGATTACAAGTACGAGCGTTTATACCGTTTGCTCTACAATGAGGAACTGTACTTAACCGCTTATCAAAACATTTATTCCAATGACGGAAGTATGACAAAAGGTACTGACAAGCAAACGGTTGACGGTATGAGTATCGAAAGAATACGGAAAATCATAGTTTCGCTCAAAGATGAAAGCTATCAGCCAAAACCTGCAAGAAGAACCTATATTCCAAAGAAGAACGGAAAAATGCGTCCACTCGGAATACCGTCCTTTGAGGATAAATTGCTTCAAGAGGTTATCAGAATGATTTTAGAAGCTATCTATGAGGGGCATTTTGAAAATACTTCTCATGGGTTCAGACCTAATAGAAGCTGTCATACGGCACTCAATGAAATTCAAAAAACTTTCACGGGTGTGAAATGGTTTATCGAAGGAGACATTAAAGGTTTTTTTGATAACATCAACCATGCTACGTTGATTGGAATTTTACGAGAACGTATCAATGACGAGAGATTTCTTCGACTGGTAAGAAAATTTCTGAATGCAGGCTATATTGAGAATTGGACTTTTCATAACACCTATTCGGGAACACCGCAGGGTGGCATTATCAGTCCTATTCTTGCAAACATTTATTTGGATAAATTTGATAAGTATGTAAATGAGTATGTCCGAAAATTTAAAAAAGGTAAAAAGCGTATGCGTACAAAAGAGTACCGCAGGAACGAAGTCGAATTAAGCAAAGCCAGAATCGCATTGAAAAATGCAAACGACGACTGTGAAAGAGAAAATGCGATTGCACGCATAAGGCAGTTGGAAAAAGAACGGGTGAATATTCCCCCAAGTGACCCTATGGATAACAATTATGCAAGGCTGGTCTATGTCAGATATGCTGATGATTGGCTGTGCGGAGTTATCGGTTCGAAAGAGGATTGTAAGAAAATAAAAGAAGATTTTAAGAATTTTCTCAAAGAACAATTACAGTTGGAGCTATCAGAAGAGAAAACGCTGATTACCAATGCCCAAAAAAGTGCGAAATTTCTCAGTTATGAAATCAGAGTACGGCATAGCAATCTAACCAAGAGAGATAAAACAGGCAAGCTCGTTCGTAATTACACGGGCAGAATTGTACTGGAAGTTTCAAGTGATACAATCAGGAAACACTTGATTGATACAGGTGCTATGAAGTTAATCTACCATAATGGAAAAGAAATTTGGAAACCCAAGGCAATATACAGATTGAAAAACTGTGATGATCTGGAAATACTCGACTACTACAACAGTATGATACGAGGTTTTTACAATTATTACTGTATAGCCAATAACAGCTCAATCATCAACAGCTACAAGTATATTATGGAATACAGTATGTACAAAACCTACGGCACAAAATACAGAACATCAATTTCAAAAGTAATCGGAAAATTCAGAGCAGGAAAAGATTTTGCTGTAAAGTTCCGTAATTCCAAAGGAGTTGAGAAAATGCGAGTGTTTTATAACGAGGGTTTTAAACGGCAGAAAAAAGCATTCCAATCTAATGCAGACTTAGTTCCAAATACAATCAAATATTTCAGCAGTACAAAGCTAATCGACAGAATAAAAGCCAGAGAATGTGAGCTATGCGGAAAAACTAATACTCCCATAGAAATTCATCATGTTCATCGGCTTAAAGATTTACAAGGTAAAACTTTTTGGGAAGCTCTTATGATAGCGAGAAATCGCAAAACAATAGCTTTGTGTAGAGAATGTCATAAGAAATTACACTGTGGACAGTTAAATTGAGTTTATAAATGGAGAGCCGTATACAGTGAGAGTTGTAAGTACGGTTCGGGGGCGAGTATTTGGAAACCTACCATAGCAATATGGCAAGGCGCTGGGTACTTAGCCTACAGCGAGCTGGGCGGACGGTGCGGCAGGGCAACGAAAACCCGAAGGTCGGTCTGTACCGATATGTTACGGAAGGCACTTTTGACGCATACTGCTGGCAGCTCGTTGAGGGCAAGC
>WHHJ01000105.1 GCA_014872655.1 Clostridia bacterium | reverse complement strand
TTCTCACCTATCATGGTTGAAGTTCTCACCTATCATGGTTGAAGTTCTCACCTATAGAACGAAAAACAACGCAAATACGTAGTTTTTTATATGTCGTTATCAAGAAGGTTATCAAGAGAGTTATCAAGTAAATTATCAAGTCTATCTATCAAGGAAAAAATCGGATTGACAGATTGATTTTCTGAAAAACAAAATGGATTTTGTTTTTGCAAACAGTTTTTGCTTAAAACGCTCTGAGAGGTACCTATACGGCTTTCTAAACCATTTTTTCAAGCAACCCTCCACCCCATACCATAAAAACAAAAGTGGCTTAGAATCGATTTTAAGCGTGTTACAGAAGGCATACTCAAAAAGCACAACTAAAAAATAAAAAATTCCAGCATCCTATAATTGTGTAGGATTCACTTGACAATGTATATACCACTGTGGTATAATAAAGAAAAAGGGAGTGATCATATGACACAGGTAAATTTCCGAATCGAAGAAGATGTAAAAAACAATGCTGAAAAGGCTCTAAAAGATATGGGATTAACTATGTCTGCTGCAATTACTATGTTTTTAGTCAAAGTTGGCAGAGAGAAGCGGATTCCGTTCGAAATCAATGCAGATCCCTTTTACAGTGCAGAAAATATTGCTGAACTTGAAAGACGGGTCGCTAATCTTCGAAATGGCAGCAGTGTTTTGAAAGAACATGAGCTGATTGAGGTTGATGACGAATGAAGAAGATGTGGCATGACGAAGCATGGGAAGAATATCTTTATTGGCAGACGCAAGATAAAAAAACGCTTAAAAGAATCAATAAATTGCTGACTGACATTGACAGGAACGGCTATAATTGCATCGGCAAGCCAGAGCCTTTAAGAGAAAATCTCTCTGGGTATTGGAGTGTACGCATTGATGAGCAAAATCGAATTGTATTTAAAATAACTGGCAAACAATTAGAAATTTTGCAATGTGGTTCTCATTACAGAGACAAGTGAGATTTCCTTTATGCTAAAAATCCGACAAATAAACCCAAAAAGAATCCCCCAGAGTTGCAGCTCTGGGGGATTCGCTTGTGTGCCTTCGTGGACATTATCTCATTCGTGGTTATTTTTATTATAGCCATTTAAATCAGAATTGTCAAACAGAGAATTCTTGTAAGATATTTTTTCCGATGCAGGGTCTTAGGGCTTGCCCTAACAAGAATTTGAGATTTCTCGCAAATTGTCTGTGTTGTAACAAAGACGTTGCTTGCCATAGAACGCTCCCCTACTGGGTTATCGTTCTATGAATGGCTGCTACATAGCTGAAAAATTCCATTTTTTGCACTGCTTTTACGATTTAGAAATTGTGGACACTGTGTCCACAATTTTTTTCGAACCAATTTGCTTTCTGAATTCTCGTTTACCATGCGTTTTATGTTGTTTTATAATATCTGCATTTTATGAAAATCTCTATGGATATGCATATTTTCTCCGTTTAAGTCGATTTAAAAATAAAAAATATGCTCTTTTTCCGAAAAAACTATGCCAAAATAGTCTTTTTGCTTAATTCAGTTTGATAGTAAGCACTATTTTTCTTGGTGGCAACGATTGCCACCTTAGGAAATTATATGTAATTTTAATTTTATCTGCTAATTATTAGGCTATGTGGCACTCAGTGCCACATAGAAAACAAGGATTTATAGTTCAATTTTGATGCGAAAAAAAGGTGGACACGATGTCCACCCTTTCATAGAACGATACCCCAATAGGGGAGCGTTCTATGGCAAGCAACGTCTTTGGGTATCCACGCCAAAGACCGTAAAATTTTCAATTTTGTGCTTGTTAGGGACGAATCCCTAAAACCCTGTATCGGAAAAAAGCACCTAATATGCTGCTGGCTGAAAAGCATCATCTTCTAGCATTTTGAGAAAATACTTAAATCGATTCCGAATAGGCTTTTCATTGTTTTTAGCTTTCTTTGCTGCTTCTGCATTCAATGCTGCATATTTTTCTCGAAGATAGAATTGTTTTCCAAATATTTGGCTTCCAGACATTTGGTCTTTCGGAATATGAATACGCACTAACACACGTGAAATCTGTTCCATTTCTTCTTTGTTAAACTCATAAGCACATCCTTCTGCAAGAATTGCAAGTTGCTCTGAACCGTAGAACTGTTCCCAATCTATTTCAGATTCGTCATTCTCTACAGGAATAGAATTCGCTACATCATCGACTAGAAGTTGCTGGGAATGATAAATAAACTTGATTTTAACAACCCACCGCCCACGCTTCACAGCTTCATACTCAAAATGACAATTTGTTTTCTTATTGACCTCTTTTACGGCAGGTACGAGTACATCACGCTTAAAGACCTTGTATTCTTGATATGACTCTTGCCCTTTACAGTCAAGAACGGTATCACGCAGCTCGTCAAGGCTCACGTCCCATTCGCCCCGATAGCGATTATGCAGAACATAGATATACAGCAGATAGCTTGCTTTGTGGGTTAGGTTGATTACATTTTCGAGGGCATACTTGAAGAAGTGATACTTGCCGATACAGAAAAACAGGTCTTTTGCAAGTGTGGTGCAAGTCAGCTCGATAATGGGCTTGCCGTATTCGTCCTTGTGGTATCGAGCTTGCTCAAAGAGAACGAATTGCATATACTCCTTGTTGGGCATTTCGAGGGTAACGACCTTACCAAGCATTCCGCCTGTATGCTTTTTCAGCGTTCGATAGTCAACACAGGTCAGCCCCATAAGCTCCTCATACTCCTCTTTGGTGAAGATAACCGTGCGTCGTGTATCGTCTGCTGCATTGATACGGCTGATGTAGGTATCGAGTATCTTCAATTCGCCCAGCGTAAACGGAACGGAACGCATAAGCACAAGGGGGTCAGACTTCTGCACCCAATATTTCGGGTCAAGTTTTCCCGTGATTTCTTCGTTTTCGCCCTTTAATCGAGCCATGACACATCACCTCACAAGCCTATTATAGCATACAGGTTAGAATTTGTCAACATCTTCTCACCTATCATGGTTGAAGTTCTCACCTATCATGGTTGAAGTTCTCACCTAT
>WHHJ01000104.1 GCA_014872655.1 Clostridia bacterium | reverse complement strand
AACGTTCCTTCAATTTGAGAACCGCAAAGGCAGCGATTGTATCAAAGCCCAATGCTCCGCCTGCGCCAAAGTACATATATCCTTCTTCTATCAGTCGAAGCAAGGTGTTTTTTAACCGCTGAGAGAGTTCCGGTATGCTCTCCGGCGGTATTTTTCTATGTCCGGTAAAGCAAGCCGTTTTTCCCCTCATTACAGATCACCAGCCAGTCCAAAGCCTAAAAGCACAAAAAATCTAATTATAATACTTATAGTATATCAAAGTCAACAATAAATATCAATAGTCTGTGGAACTACGGAAACAATATTTATAGACTATGAATGGAGGCTGGAACTATGAGTGAAATTGCAAAAATAATCGGACAGCGTGTCCGCAATTATAGAATTGATAAGGGATTGAGCCAAGAGAAGCTTGCTGAGTTATCCGGTTGCCACCCTACTTATATCGGGCAAGTGGAACGAGGGGAAAAGAACGCTACTCTTGAAAGTATTGAAAAGATTGCTTCAGCTATGAATGTCTCGCTTGCTCAGCTTTTTGAGAAGATAGGCGAAAGCAGCACCGATAGCTATCCTATGAAATGTTACGAGCTGGTCGCAGCAAAAAGTAAATCCGAGCAAGAACATTTATATAAGATGTTAGTTGAAATGGATAAATATAAAAATCAATAAAAGCGGGAAAAAATACGGTGTTACCCCAAATGGGTAGCACCGTATTTTTGTTTCATCATAAACTATTTCCATAATCAAAATATTCTAAAAACTACAATTTTTTATGTATTGGAATTTATACCGTTTTTTACGGAAACCCCATAACGGAGCGTTTTGTAAATCGTCACACCAATCTCAAACAGAGTAATAACAACAATAAACGCAAGCAGTCCATTGGATACCATATCAGCGTTCCAGTAAGTGAAAAAGTTTGCGCTTGAATCTGCATTAGCACCCAACGCCTGTTCAATCTCAAGTACAAAATTCGGATTCCAGATAGGTAAAACTTTCAGCACAATGGCGCTTAACACAATCTGAATTACCCCACACAAAATATTGCTGATCATTACCAGCTTACAATAAACGCCGATGATCAGACGCAAAATCTCATCTATAAGACCAATCAGCAGACTGATTACAAAGACAGGCAGAACAATTCCCCATTGTTCCAAATTGAAAACGGGTACGGTTGTTATGGCTTCGCCTTCCGTAAAAATCGCAGCAAAGAAATGAGGGGCAAAAATTAGCAATACACTGAAAATAACGATAAACACAATGCCCACAATACTATCTCCACGACTTATAATTGCTTTTTTATCCGGTACAGGCTCCAAAATCTTTGGCGTCCATCTGGCGGATGGAATTTTTCGTTCTTCAGACAGGCTTTCTACTGACCATTTCTCTGCCTTCTTCATTTCGATCTGAATCTTTTTCCGCTCCATAATGGCAAAAGTCAAGGTTACTGCACCGAAAGCGGATATGCAGGACAGCATAGCGTCGGTAATTCCGACGATCAATCCGTCCACAATAGCTCGAATAATAACAGAGGCGGCGTTCTGCGAAGTGATTGCGGGTATTTCTCCTATCGCATTTATCAGCGAAATAATCAAAATTGGTACGGCAGCACAGATTAAGACAACTTTTACAAACCACAAATAAGTGTCAAAATATTCAGGTCCAATCAAATATTTCTGTTCGTTTTGATATTGCTTTGCAAATTCAGCAGGATCGCCAAGTTCAGTCAGCACTTCTTCCATAGAGCCTCTATCAGCATACATATCACTGATCAGTTCTTCCAACTCCATACGAACTTCCTCTCGTTGTGCTTTGGGAAGCCGACGAATTACCTGATAAATATATCGATCCATATAATCTTTCTCATTCGGTGTCATGCTTCTTCCTCCTCTAATAACCTTTCGATTCCGGCAGACAGATTCTTCCAATATATTTTCATCTTTTCATAGACCTGTGTTCCATACTCTGTTCGTTGATAATACTTTCTCGGCTTTGTTCCGCTGGTTTCCCACTTGCTTTCTAAAAGCTGCTGACTCTCCAGACGCCGAAGCAGCGGATAAAGGGTATTGGGATCAATGGCAACGCCTTTTTCTTCCAAGCTCTGCACCAAAGCATAACCGTATTTCGGCTTATTCATCTGACTGAGTACACTAATTGTCAATGTCCCTCTGCGAAGTTCCAAAAGCAAAGTAGATAATAAATCTTTTTCTTCTCCCATCAGCGTTACCTCCTGATGTTATTATACTGTATGTCATACTGTATTGTCAATACAAAAATGAAGTGCATTC
This sequence comes from Clostridia bacterium, assembly GCA_014872655.1. GTDB lineage: Bacteria > Bacillota > Clostridia > Oscillospirales > UBA644 > UBA644. Next base: position 925 of record WHHJ01000104.1, on the reverse strand, counting down.
AAAAATATACGCCTATCTCAGATTCAGTTCGTTTATATGTAATCAAGCCGCCTGCATTTAAGCAAGCGGCTCGTTTTTTGCATTCCGATCAATAGGCAGGCGCACCGTAGCCGAGTATCTCATAATACCCAACCGGATAGCTGTTCTGACGAACAGAATCCCCGGAGTTGCCCTCGACCGTGTAAACTCTGCCGTTTTCCACCTTTTGAACGATACCCGTATGGTCGGATAATCCGTCCTGACCGCTTTCGTCCGCCCAATCGAAGAAGATAATCATGCCCGGTGCAGGCTCTGCGCTGTTATCCAGCCATTGCCCTCTGTCCTTAAACCATTGTACGCCGTTGACGCAGCCTGCGTATTTCGGAATTACGCCAGCGTCGATAGACCATCCTTCCCCTTTGGATATAGAGTTGTTCAACAACTCTTCTCTGCTCTCAAGCGTATTTCCAGAGGGTACTGACTGTACATAATATATAAAAGCGGCACAGACGCATATTACAACTGCTATCCCACATAAAAGCAATTTCTTTTTCATATCCACTATCTCCTAAATTCGCATTTAACTATCTAATCCTCAAAAACCATTGATTTTTCAAGGCTTCACGCCTGTTTTTCATTCAAACCTTATCTGTTTGCCCTTGTTTTTGCCCTTACGAGCCGAAACAAGGGCAACTTTTTATTCCCCGCCGACCACCTTATCCAGCAGCCTTGCGGAAGTGCGCTTCGCTTCCCTTGTAGAGTGAGCGTAGATGTTCATTGTGGTACTGACATCGGAGTGTCCGAGAAGTTCCTGCACATCTTTCGGCTTTGCGCCGCCGGAAAGCAGATTGCTTGTGTAGGTGTGACGGAGCGTGTGGAAATGGAAATCTTCAAGCCCTTTCACTTTCTTCTTTGCCGCCCTGCACATAATCCCTACCGTACTCGG
>WHHJ01000103.1 GCA_014872655.1 Clostridia bacterium | reverse complement strand
GGCATTAACCTGCTGGAAGGTTACGGCGGGGACAACCCCGGCGCGAATGCTCATGGTTGGTAAAGAAGCAACAATAAATTAGATATGACAGTACCCCTGCTATTCCGTATAATTTGGGGAACACTCCATGTTTCTGCATTTACAGAAATTGAAAATCAAACACGGTCACGCTATAATATATTTTGTTGATGTTATCTTCAAATATTTTTTGTAACAAAATGTTACTTGCCTACTCTTATTGCTGAAAGGAGGTGTGCATAATTGAATACCCCTAATTTTAGTGACATATATACCTTATATTTTGAAGATGTATATAAATATCTGTTAGCTCTTTGCCACGATGAAGAACTTGCAGAAGAATTAGCGCAAGATACTTTTTTTAAGGCTATGAAAAGCTATGAGAACTTTCGAGGTGACTGTAAAATAACGACTTGGCTGTGCCAAATTGCGAAGCATTCATTTTTCTTGTATGAGAAGCACAGGAAAAGAAATATCGACCTTAATTCTGTAGAGAATGAAATAGTTGATACTAATTCCATAGAGATTTTGTTAGGACAAAGAGAGCAGGCGTTTGGAATACATATACTGCTACACAATTTACCAGAGCCATATAAGGAAGTCTTTTCTTTACGGGTGTTAGGAGAATTAAGTTATCAGGATATAGCAAAACTTTTTGGTAAAACAGAAAGTTGGGCAAGAGTAACCTTTCATAGAGCTAAATTAAAAATCATTGAACAAGTAAAGGAGGAAAGTTATGAGTAAAATTTCATGCGACATCATTCAAGATATGTTGCCGCTGTATTATGATGAAGTTTGTTCAGCAGACAGCAGAAAAATGATTGAGGAGCATTTGCAGGAATGTGAAAAGTGTTCCAATATTTTTCAGAAGCTAAAAACAGAATGTGTGGTTGATACAAAGGAAAATGCTGAAAGCATACAAAGCAGTGTCATGGGGAAGATGGCACATTCATGGAAACGTTCACTATTAAGGTCATTTATCATAGGAATTGTAATAACGACTATCGTCCTTACAGCGATATTTGGAACATATTATGCCTTGTTTATAAGACAAAATAGCATGGTAAGCCCAGAGCAAATTTCAATCTCGGCATATTCACTGACCGATGAACAGATTACTTTTAGATTAGAACTACTTGACGGATACTGTGGAGGAACAATTAAGACTTACACAGACGAAAATAGAAACTTGTATATTTCTGTATTAAGAACGGTTATCAAAGAAGAATTATCCGATGGAGAAACCGAAATAATGAATTATGGGTTTAACCATGAAAAAAAGGACTACATTGCTGTATATTATGGTACACCTAATAATTGTGAGCTTATTTGGAAGAAAGGCGATTTATTACCTACTGCACCAAAAGATATTTTCGAGTAAAGCTGCATAAAATTTGAGGGTAGCTATCTTTGTGTGAGGTAGCTACTCTTTATACTTTAGAGCTTAAAAAACTGCAAATCATGTGTAACATTCTGTGATGGTGCTGCTCTTATGGGTGAAAGGAGGAAAACACTATACTATACTTATCAACTTGCAAAAAGAAAGGATTTAATATTATGATGAAACAGAAAAAAATAATTGTTCCTATTCTCACTCTTGCCGTAATGCTTTTGATGGTTGGTGGCGTATATGCTGTTTTTTCTTCAACTCAACCTGAAAAAAGCAAAGCTGAAAATGTTCGGGATACCACTGACCAAGACTATGAAAAAGGGCTTACGGAAGAACAAAAGGCATTTAATGAACTAATCAACAAACAGATTTACGAAGAAACTGCTAATAACTTAGAACAGTATGAGCAATACGGTTTAACCTATAATTCTGACGAAAACCAGCTGTTTTTTAATGGTAAGTCAGTCTGCTATTTTGCTGATAACCGGGCTACCGATGGAACTTTTGAAGGAACTGAGGTACACTCTGCAAACGGTGATATTGGCATTATTACAGAAAGAGATAGAAATGGAAATATAACTGGTCTAAAACAGATGGAAATTCCAGAATTAACAGATTTTCTTGAAAAGTCGTGGAAAGAAAAATAATTTCTTTAGGTAAGTGATTAAAACACAAATAGCAAACCCAACCGGAGCAGTCAACGGTCAAGATGAACGGGCTAAAGCCCGCCGTTGACAGCCCCGCCCGGTTTCGCAAATGGGTAATCAAGGGGCGACAGCAAAAAATGCTGCCGCCCTTTGTCATCACAAAAAGCAACCATCAACCAGCCACAACTCTTTGCGGAGGGAAGGGGGGATTTCCTATGACTTGCACAGAAGAATACAAAGAGCATATCGAGTACACATTCCACGCTTTTTGTAAAATTGTTATCCGCAATGCCAGCTACACAGCGCTGCGGACATGGAGCAGGAAACACAAAAGAGAAATATCCCTTGACTACATCACAGATGAAAAGCACTATCCTTTAGGCACGACAGATGAATATTTCAAAGCCCCGGAGCCGGACGAGGAATACATCGTCCATCTTTGCGGCGATACCGTTATCCTAAGCAATGGGCTGCTGGTACAAGCCCTCTCCCGTCTGCCAGCGCAGAAGCAGGAAATGCTCTATCTGTCCTTTTTTAAGCGTATGCCGCAGCATGAAATCGGCAGACGGTACGGACGCAGCCGCAGTGCAGCGGGCTACCATATCCGAAAAACCATACAGCAGCTTTACGAGGAAATGGAGGGACTGGCGCATGAGGAATAACGAGCTTCTCCCCTATGACACAATCGTACAGGCTACCAGCGGCGAGCCGGAAGCGGTCAACACCGTATTGCAATATTATGGGCGGCGAATACGCTATGCTTCCCGTATCAGCGGACAAGCTGACAAGGAAGCCGAGGACTTCATCACGGAAACGCTGCTGAAAGCGTTATTTAAGTTTCGCTTTAGCCGAGTATCCCCGCCCGATACAACTGAATAACCACCGCCCATTACAGCGGCACATACAAGCAGTAAATCTGAAAAAGGTTTGCTGCTTTTTTTGCGCCCATTTCTCCTAAAGTGTGCGGCATTGAAAAAGGTTTGCCGTTCCGTTTGGCAAAATTGCAAGTTGTCCGTAGTAGGACATAACAGGAGAAATTGAGCAAAAAGTACGCCGAGCCGGAGCGTGCTTTTCTTAGAGCAAGATTCTACCACGGTGCCAAAATTCGCTTATCGCTCCTTTTGCCCCGGTGGGAATCTTGTTGGGGAGTGCCTTCCCCAAACCCTGCTTATGCGGCTTACGCCGC
>WHHJ01000102.1 GCA_014872655.1 Clostridia bacterium | reverse complement strand
TACTTATCGTAAATTCAGTTATCAATTCCTCGATACGGAAGATCTTCTCCAGAAATCCAATCGATCAAAACCGTAACATCGTCGTCTAATTTCTTGCTTTTTCCTCCGTCAAACATTTGCAGTTCTCCATTGAAGTACGTTGTGTTATAATTGTTCAGATACAGAAGTTTTCCGTCCGGAGAGACGGTGTACTGATGAACGTCATCGTCCACTTTTTGCGCCTTTCCGCCTGAGTAAATTTTTAAAGTTCCGCATTGAGAATCTTTTTGCCATCCGGTAAAATAAACCAGTTTTTGTTGATCTTTATCATATCGGATATCGGAGGAATACACTTCATAGTCTACAAGTTTTTGGTCAAAATAAAGGTCACCTTGGTTATTTTTATAATTTTTAAAGTAGAGCAGCTGTCCGTTTTTGGTGATGCTTAGGTTACTGGTATAAACTTCGCTGTCGTATAGTTTTTCCTGCCCGAGTTTATTGTCGGTGATAGGGATTTGATATAATTCGCCGACATTGTCGTTTACATTCCCGATATAATACAGCATATCGCCTGTTTCTGTGAGCGAAAATCTTTGTGCATTGGTCAGTTCTATTTGTGTTGCGTTGCCTTTGACGGCAACAAAGAGGTCCGCAGAGTCTTCAAGGGCTTGTTCGATTTTGGATTCTACTTGTGAAACGCTGCTGACTTCGGAGAGATTGATTTTTTCCATGGAATCGAGATTATAAGTCTGATACAGAAAAACCGGTGCCTTTGAAGATGTATCAACATCATCATATAGCCTGTCTGTAATTTTAATTTCTTCTTTGCCGTTGTAATAGTACAGAGAGTAAGTTTCTGAATCGATTGTTTGCTGATTTAACTCTGTGCGCAGATCATCGCGGGCCAGTTTTTCTAAATATAAGTCATATGCTGCGTCATAGGCCTCATAAGCTGCGTTATAGGATTCATAGTCCGGATAGTCCGATATCCAAGGATAATCTGGTTTTGTTATGGTTGCATCCGTTTCTTGCATATCATCGTTGATATAATTTATCAACGTTGTTTGGGCGTTTGTGTCTTCTGTTTTTAAGTAATATACTTCGCCGGTTTCGTACACTTGCTGTACGCGGTATACATTATCGGCCGAAATCCGAACTTTATCTTTCCCAGCTGTTTTTTGATACAGGGAGTTTTGGGAGAGGTAAAAGACTTTAGACAGATCTATGGACCAGTAACAGATCTCGGTGACATCGCTGTCAATTTTTTCCGATTCTTTTTGTCCCTCTTTCAGGTACAGGTTTCCTTTTGAATCCAGATATCCGATTTTTTTTCCGTCTTCAGATGTATAAAACAATTGTGCATCATCTATTATTTTAGTCTTTTCGTCTTTTTTGATGTCGTATTGATACAGCGTACCAAAGTCCGTAGTACTGCCGTTGTATTTCATATAAGTAACCAGTGAAGTCGCGTCATTGACGGTGTATCGCATAACGTTTGAATCGATTTTTACGGCATCCTGATTTTTATTTTGAATATTTTTATAATAAAAATCAAAGGCGGCTTCTATACCTGATTCTTCTCTCATTTTATCGATGAAGAATAACGTTTTGCCGTCCCGGGCAAGATAACAGTAAGCCGAAAAAAAATCATCGCTGGAAGCCAGATCGCTGTCGCTCATGCCGGAATCATCGATCAGCTGGGTAGTTACTTGCAGAGCTTTATTGCCGGGCAGATCTGTGAAATAAAGTTCTTTGTCTTTTACGTAAAGGGCATGGTCCTGCCCGCGGCTGAGGTTGACAATCAATAATGCTGTTATCGCGATCAGGGTAATTGCTGCAATGGAGATAATCCCTGTCAGCAAGAACTTTTTGGGAACTTTCTTCAATTTTTTGATGTTTTCTTGTGCGGAAAAGAATTTTGATTTGTTTTCGCTGCTTTCCGGAATCTGTGCAGGCGGCACGCCTATGTCTGGGGAGGCGTTGTTTTCCGCTGCCGCGTTGATGTTGGGTGCTGACGGGTCAGTCTGCAGCTCGTCTGTTTTTACGTTGTTTTCATACATGTTTTTTCCCTCCGATATATTATTTTTTGTTGGGTTTAGAAATAAAGTTATTTTGCTGTCTTATCGCAAAGTAGTTCAATTGACGAAAGATGGCAAGCAAATAAAAGAAATATTGTTTTGCAGAATTTAAAAGGTTAATTTTTTCATGTTTAGACACTTTAGTTCAAAAGATGCGTGAACGTATCGGTTTAATGTAATATTGACATTGGCGTGGCCTAATATTTCGCTGAGGCTTTTGATATCAAATCCGAGTTCGACACATCTGGTGGCAAAGGTATGCCGAAGCGTATGGTAATTGATCGGCGGGAGCCCGATATCCTTGATATATTTTTGAAAATGATATTGTATAATACGAGGTTCGGCATATCGATTTGTTTCTCCTGTTAATACGTATGCCTGAGGATCATTTTGAAAAAGTGTAACAATCGGAACGATGCAATCCGGTAACGGGATTGTCCGAACAGAGTGAGCACTTTTAGGAGCGGTGATAATAATTTTTGTTTTTGTTGGTTCATCAATAGTAGGAATTCTTTGCAGTGTTTTTGAAATTTTTATAATTCCGGCAGGAAGTTGCAGATCTGCCCATTTAAGCGCGCACAGTTCGCCAATTCGAATTCCGGTATAAAGGCTGAGTAATATGCCGAGTTTATATAGATTGGTATTCTGGCATAAATAATTGGTTAAAAGTGATTGTTCTTCGACATTTAATACGCGCATTTCTTTATCTTGTTTTTTGATAGAAATTTGTTTGATATTACAGGGGATGTCCAATCCGTTGTTTTTTCCGTATTCTACAGAATTTTTAATAATAATAAGAATGTCTGAAACAGTTTTGGGGGAGAGTCCTTTTTGATTGGATTTTCTTCCAGAAATCAGCAAATTGTAGATATAATTTTCTATGATTTGTGTGGTAAGTTGAGATAAGAAAAGGCTGCCCAGCGCCGGGTGTAAATAAGTTGTAACAATACTGTAATATCTGGAATAGGTAGAGACTTTTACTGTTATTCGTTTAGATTGCAGCCATTGCAACAGCAAATCAGTATACGTTTTTGTCGGGTGTTGGTGTGTGGACGATAAGTTGTTAGATACAATCTCTTTTGTTATGATTTTTTTGAGTTTAGAAAAATCGCCATTTTGGATATAGAATGATTGAGTTTGACGTTTTCCCTTTTTTATTTTGTAAGGAAGAGAGACGATTTTTTTATAAGACAAAATAAAATCTCCTTTTTATAAA
>WHHJ01000101.1 GCA_014872655.1 Clostridia bacterium | reverse complement strand
TATAATCCGCAAATCCAAATTTCCGCAGAATCCGAAACGAAGCGTTCGATTTTCAGGGAAAAGGACAAAACGAAGCGTTCAAAAAAGGAAAGCGCGCAACACTCAAAAAGCCGAAACAAAAGTTTTGTAATGACCTCTGTTTCGGCTTTATAATTTCATAAAAAATGGCTTTATAACGGCATTAAAATAAGGCTCAAAAGTTTGGCCTTCTACTTGAAAAATTGTATCTTTGTTCAGTGCTAAGCAGCTGTTTTATGAACTAATTTTTCCTGTTTCTTATACAGCATCATGTCTGTATATTCGGCAGAATAATTCATGTGGGCATTGAATTCCTTTTTTGTACAACCCTCAAAAGGATTGCCAATGGTTTTGTTTGCTCCAATCCATTCACACAGTTCAAGTATGGAGGATTTATTGGATGTGAAATAAACGAAGGAATGCTTTTCGAGTATCTTTAAAACATCCAAATAATCAGACAAGCGCCAATACATATTGTACGTACCAACATCAGTGGAAAGATAAGGCGGATCAATTAAAAAGACGACTCCGGGAACATCCTTATATTGGTTGAATACTGCTTTGTAGTCGCATGATACAATTTCAAGCCCTTTTAAGTAGTCAGAAGACTCCGGATAACCGGTCTTGCGAATGTTGTTATAAAGGACTTCCTTGCGCATTTCGGCTACAGACAATTTATACTTCATGGAGAACATAAGTGAGGATGATAAGGTTATAAAATCCACGTACCCAACATTTAGTTCTTCTTCCTCGATACGTTTAAAAATGCGTTCTCTAAGTTCCCCTTTAATTGGTTTATGTTTGGGTATCGAATTACCCACCAGCTCCCTAATATCGGCAAGCAGTTTATTTGTCTGTGGGATATTTTTCAGTCTGAACCGGTAGTTGTCGAAGTCATTGTAGACAACAGTAGCATCGGGCTTGCTTCTTTTGGCTATATGCGAAAGAAGTCCGGAACCGCCAAACAAGTCCACAAACACGGTATCTTCAGGGAACTGTTCCAAAACTTTAATAAACTCTTTAGCAAACATTCTTTTTTGGCCTACAAATGGCAGTGGTGCAGATAAATTCATATTCTTCATACGTTCAAGTCAAATTTAATGTTTTCAACTCCGGATAACAGTTCCAGAGTCCGGTCAATGTTATTTTCATATATATGCACATTTCCAAGGTCAAGGGTTATGGACTTCAGGGGAAGCTCCACCTGCCTTGCCATCAGATAAAGATGATAAATATCAGCCGGAAGCCCAAGGTTCGCATCAGAACTACGCTGATATGCAGATAGCACCAATTCTCCCTCATCAATTTGGAACTGCACAAGACTCAGGCAGGGTGCCTGGTTGCTTTCCACCCCGGTTTCTCCAAGAAACAGGACATAATTCTTGCTGTTGCGCTTTTCCCGGTTAATCCTGGTTATGAGGGGTGGAAGCTTTTCAAAGTAAGTTGGATAGCTGTTTACAAGGGTATGGCCGCAATAATCCCACCAGGTAATCCCTGCCTCTTTGTATTTTTCCACATCCCGGACTCCTTGCATAAACAGTTTCAATTCCTCTTTCAGCTTTTTCCTGGCTATCCCGTGGCTTTCAAATATGTCAAGTAAATCAGCGGGGGTTAGCATGAGCCTTTCGTTTAATAGATACTTGATACGCCCTTTCCTATTGGTCTGGATTTTGCCCGTTTGGAGTATCTTGTCTAATGTCTGGTAATACTTATTCATGAGCTTTATTTTTGGTTGTACAAAGGTAGCTCTACCGGACAACACAAGGCATCCCCGGCACATCAATCACACTGCACCGAGCGTGCAGTGCTTTCCAAACCGTTTGATAACATCATACACCTTACGTTCGCTTACCGAATATTTATTTGCCAAAAACGCCACTGCATAAGTGGTCTTTTCACCTTGTTTTTTCATGACCTCATACTCCGTATATAAGTCTATGAATCGAAGGTCATCCTGCTTGCCGCCCAAACTTATAAGCATTTCAAGCGGTTCTCTGTTAAATTTAAGTGCTTCAAACAATGTCATATCCAATCATTTTTGTACTTTTGCAATGCCAATCATTTATTTAATGCGTAAAAACGCCACGAGAGTGCGGCAGAGGGCATTGCCCCCGGTCGCGCACTCTCGTGGCGTTTTGTGTTAATAAATGATTGGCGTCTATATTAACAGGCCGGGGGCTTTTTTTATCCCTCCCCCGAAGGGATTGTCAATCACTCAATCCGATATAATTCCAAATTGAACTTGTCCTTTTTTTCCCAGCCTTCAGCCAGAACTGTCTGAATGAATCCTACTGCTTTTGTATAGAAATCTTTCAGTTCTTCTAACTGAGTAAAAGTATGGTATTCCGGTTGTTCATCCGAACCAAACTTAAACGTCACTGGCAGGGTTTCTCCGCCCGTCTGAACGGCCAAATCGTATGCTGCCTTATAGTTGTACTGGTTCTCCACAGAAAGCCATACATGGGCACCATTATAGGCGAATCCGGATAGGATAGCCGCATCAGTCTGGCTGTTATACCAGGACATAACCAATGTGTGGATTTCCTCATCAGTAGGCTTATGCCCGAACTCCTCTTCCATGTAGGAGGCAGAGCCGTTCTCTTTTTCCTGCACATCCCATCGGATGCGCCATTTGTCTTTAACCGGGTTCGTGCATTCCATCAGCGAAACCCCGGAACTTCCTTCAACTCTTCTCATGTAAACACGTATTTGGTTCTACCTTTGCCGAATGTCTCTGTCTTGATGGTCGTTTCAAACGGGAAACCATCCGGCATTTCCTTTACTTGTGCGAGAATATTCTTCATTTCCTCGCTGTTGGTGAAGAACTTCTTTGCCTCGCCGTTCACTTCGATGGCCACAATACAGCGGTCTTCTCCCTGCTCGGTTTTGATACCGGTCTCAAAGTCCTTCACTACAATGGGTAAGTTTACCAGTTCCCGGATGCTTACCACCACTCCGGGGAATCGCTTTTTACCGTCTTCCGGCTTGTAAGCGACATTCAAGTCTTTAAAACTTCTCATTTCTTTGCCTGTTAATTTTTTAAACAACTTATTACAGTCGGCGTGCTTCGTCATGCCGTAGAAACTGGCAATCAGTTCCCGCCGTCTTTTTCTCGATTTTACCTCGTGCATTTTCCGGGCAAACTTCTGTTTGATGCGTTTCCGCAATCTTACATAGTCGGGACGGATAACATAGCCAAGGAAATCAATGCCTTCTTCCACAGGGAACACCCGTTCATTCGGCTTTATTTCCAAGTCTATTTTTCCCATTTGCCCGTGAACAGCATCACGAATCTTCCACAATTCCGCTTTCGTTTTACCGAGTACCAGTCCGTCATC
>WHHJ01000100.1 GCA_014872655.1 Clostridia bacterium | reverse complement strand
CTGCAAGAGCCGCATCCTTATCCGTATCCAGCGCTTTTTCCATTTCCGTTACGATATGGCCAACAATATCCAGCTGTGCCTCCGTAATATGACTGCGTTTTTGCATGTACGGGTCTGCTTCTACGATTTTCGTTGCCGCAAATCGCACGGGGACGCCGGCAGCCTTGGCATTTTCTTCAATTAAATGGGCAATAGAGTGAATGGCTGTATGAACCGGTCCGCTGCAAAAATCTAATTTTTGGGGTAGTTTTTTTTCTTCCGCCGTACGGATAGCACAGTTGATCAGTTCTTGTACGCCTTCATTTTTGCTTGCAGAAATAGGAACAACCGGAATGCCCAATTCTTCTTGTAGTTGTTTAATGTCAATGTATCCGCTGCTTGCACGAACTTCATCCATCATATTGAGCGCCAAAACGGTCGGTAAATGTAATTCCAACATTTGCAGCGTCAGATACAAATTACGTTCGATATTGGTTGCATCTACAATATTGATGATGGCATCTACTTGCCCGCTAAGCAAAAAATCGCGGGTAACAACTTCTTCGGATGTATAAGGGGATAAAGAATAAATCCCGGGCAAGTCAACAACGGTTGCCTGTTTATGCTTTAGAATCGTTCCTTCTTTTTTTTCTACCGTTACGCCGGGGAAATTGCCGACATGCTGACTGGATCCTGTTAATTGATTGAACAGGGTCGTCTTTCCACAGTTCTGATTACCTACTAATGCAAACGTCATCCTTTGCACCCCTCACAGATTTTAATGACATCGATTTTTCGCGCATCTTCCAGTCGAATCGTAAGCGCATATCCTCGGAGCCGAAGTTCGATGGGATCTCCCATTGGGGCCGTTTTATACAAACGTACACTGGTTTTCGGGGTGAGTCCCATATCCAGCAATCGACGTCTTAACTCTCCTTCGCCGCCAACTGTTTTGATAATACCGCATTGTCCCGGCTTTAATTGGTCCAAGGTCATTGATACTTGCCTCCGTTTATTTTAATAGAACAAAATCAGATTTCCGTATTCCATAAATATTTGTAGAAGAATCCTGCGGGAAAAGATCCCCGCAGGATATATAACCATATAACAATATAGACTTACGGTGATCCACTACAGTATAACATAATTTTACCAAAAAGAAAAGGGGATTTGAAAATAAATATGAACCGATATGACCATCCAGAACCATTTTTAAACAACTGTCATTATAGATAACAAAAACCGCCGACAAACATTTCATCGACGGTTTTAAATTGTTGTTTATATAGAGATATTTCAACTATTTAACAACTAAATAACTTAAGCTGTTTTTACTCTTGTTTTCCATATTGGTGCTTCTCTCCGCTGCCATCACCGTTAGCTTCTCCGTTACCGTTTCCGTTGTTCCCGCCGTTTTGATTGTTATGTGAAGATGAGTCTTGTGTTGTTTCCGTATTTTCTGCTGAAAGCTCGGAGATTTTATTTTTAATTTCTTTCATGGTCATGTTTTTCACATCTTCAATAGTGAATTGATCCGTTAGGGCTTGCAGCTCTAAAAAGGCCTGATATTTTCCGAAAGAAACCCCCGCAGCGTGCGCAGCCTCCACATTGTCCGGATTGGCTTGATAACAATTCACATTGGCATGGTTTTGTGTGCAGCCTTGTGCGGTCTGTAATAAAGCCTGAGCCTGTTTTTCATCTGAACCGGTTACGGAAATCGCCATTTCCTCGCCCTCGTTTAAATACTCCGAGATCCTTTCATCCGCAAGGATTTTTTCCAATGCCTGCTTACTGCTTAAGTGTTTCACTTCTAAAGTTTGAGCCACGGTCTGTCCGTCTTCATTGTATCCGGTTACTGCAATTACACGATCGAAACAGTTGATGCTTAATTCAATGGACGGATTTACGTCAATGCTCATGGCGCAGGTCGGTGTAAAATATGCAAAGCCGCCCAACGCACCAACAAAGACAAACAGCACACAGGCAAAAGCAATAGTCAGGCGACGTGCCATATGTTTTGAAGAGGATGTTTGGGTCATTTTCTCAGCTAAAAAGGCCTTTGTGCGTATCTTTCGGTCTTCTTCTGCATGAATTTGATCAAAAGCTTTTTTTAACCGATTATTCATCCATATCACCTCCCAAGGTTTGCCGCAACTGTTTTTTGGCACGATTTAAAAGAGTATAAACCGTATTTTGATTTTTGTGCAAGATTTTTCCGGTTTGCGCAGCCGAATATCCCTCATAATAATACAGATAGATTGCGTCCCGATATTTTTTTGGAAGGGAAAGAACGGCTTTCATAACATCATGATATTCCTGATTGGGCGCCGCAGGCTGTTCTAGAACTTCCTCTAACAAAACCGTTTTACTGCGAAAGAAACTTTTTAATAAGTCCTTGCAAGCGTTGATCGTAACCCGTATCAACCAGGCCTTTTCATGCTCATCATTTTCGAAAACAACAGGGCTAAGTAGATATTTCAAAAATACCGTTTGAAAAATATCTTCCGTATCCGCTTCGTTTTTCAGATGAACCATGCAAATTCGGCGAACGGTATCTGCGTATTTTTCAATTGCATTGTTGGCTTGCTGTTGGCTGCGCATACGAGTCTCCCTTTATTTTTTTATCCCGTTTCGATATTGATATCCCAACTTTTCTCCGCGCTCTTGAGCGTCTATACGATCACAAACACCATCATTATTTTGGTCAATAAATTGATTTTGACAATTGACTCTATATTGATTTCCGATACAGTTGGACGAACAGCATGTTGAACCAGCTTGATCACAAATACCGTCACCATCTTGATCAACAAATATGTTGTGATTGTTAGCGCCGTATTGAAACCCAGTCCCATCAGCAGGCTGAGCTGCTGTGTCTGAATAATTATAGATTCCGTCAGCGTCTTAATCGATCCATTGATTTCGATTATTTGTCCCATACTGATTACCGCTTCCGTCGGAGGGACGCGTTGCGGAACCTAAATTGTCACAAACACCGTCTTCATTTTGATCGATGAATGAATCTTGATAATTTGTACCATATTGGAACCCAGTACCATCGGCAGGACAATTGGTGAAATTTAAAGTCTTACTTGTCTCATTAAAAGATGGATCCGATGTCTGGAGAACAGTCTGTGCTTCGCCTTCTTCATCGTTCGTATTAATTGGACGATTAGATCCTGCAGCAAACGCTCCTAAGGCGCAAACCAATACGGATAAAGTAACAGCTGTTATGATAATCCCAATTTTTTTCATGATAAATTCCTCCAATTTAATTTTATTGATTGAACTGTTTTCAATATCAATACGATTGGAAGATCAAAAATCATTCACTTTCTATTGATTTTATTAAAAAAATTTTTCAAAAACAAATAACAAGATGTTATTGATTCTATTATAAAGAAGATTTGTGACTTTTTCTATCTTATACAGATACCTACCAATAAAAAATGCAAAAGAGATAAAAA
>WHHJ01000010.1 GCA_014872655.1 Clostridia bacterium | reverse complement strand
TGAACGGCAATAAAGAATTCATTGAGTGGATATTAGGGGATGTTTTTATGGATAGCGAGGTTTAAGTACGGCTTTGGGGCATCATCTTTCTTGACAGGAAAGATTTTTTTTGTATAATACTAATGGTATTAGTTTTTTGTAGGAGGCGTTTGCATGCCGCGAAAAGGGCTTACCCAAGAATATATTGTTCAAACAGCGCTGGAGCTCATTGAAACATTTGGAACTCATGCGTTTTCATGGAATAAATTGGCGCAGGCATTAGATGTGAAACCGGCGTCGTTATATAATCATGTTCAAAATATGGATGCGCTCATTCATGCTGTAGGGCTTCAAATTGCAGATAAGATCAGACAGGAGCAGTTGGATGCAATTCAAGGAAAAAGGCGAGAAGAGGCCGTTTTTTCTTTATGTTGGGCGTATCGGGATTTTACATTGCATCATGCCGAGCTTTATAAGGTAATAGCCGGGATGCAGCGGAATAAAAGTGCTTGCTCACAGGATGTATACGCACGAATCATAGAGCCGATTTTGATAGTGCTTTCAGAGTTTGATCTAAAACAGACGACAAAAATGCATTGGCAGAGGATTTTGAGAGCTCTTATGCAGGGCTTTTTTACTTATGAATATACAGGAGGCTTTCAGCTTTTTCCGATTGAGAGAGAGGAGACTTATCGGATGGCTGTTCAATCGGCTATTCAGGCAATTTTGACAGCGGAGAAGGAGGAGAATGCATGAAAAAGTACAAAAAATATGTAAAAAAATATTGGTATTGCTTTTTATTGGGTCCGTTTTTTATGGTTTTGGAAGCGTGCGGAGAATTCTTATTACCGTTTGTTAATGCCAAGATGATTGACCAAGGCGTGGCCAATCAGGATATTCCGTATATTTTGCAAAACGGCATTCTTTTAATTTGCCTTGCATTAGGGATGTTGGCTACCGGTGTTTTAGGTGCTTTTTTTGCGGTTCGGGGAGCTTCTAGGACGGCTGCCGGCATTCGAAAAGATACTTTTGATAAGATCCAAACTTTTTCCTTTTCGGATATCGATCGTTTTTCGACCGGGTCTTTAATTACCCGCGTTACAAATGATGTCACGCAAATTCAGAATTTTGCCCAGCTTCTGCTTCGAGGTTTTTTTCGCAGTCCGGTGATGTTGATCGGAGCGCTTTGGATGTCTTTTCAGCTAAATCGTGAATTGGCCTGGGTCATTTTGATTGTCATGCCTTTTTTGGCTGTTGCTATTTTTTTAATTATAAAAATTTCATCTCCGCGGTATACGGTAATGCAAGAGCAAATAGATACGCTCAACACCAGCATTGATGAATCGATCACCAATGAAAAAGTCATCAAATCTTTTGTTCGGGAAGAATATGAAAAAGAGAAATTTAAAAAAGTCAATCAAGCGTTAATGGACAAAACGATCTCAGCTTTGAAGATGATGATCTTGATGCAGCCTGTTTCTTCTTTGGCCATCAACGTAACGACGTTAATCGTTGTGTGGGTTGCCGGTAGACAGATTATAGTTGGCGGCATGGAGATTGGCTCCTTGACCGCGTTTATTACGTATCTTTCGCAGGTATTAACCGCTTTGAATTTGCTGGCTAATATCTTTTTACAGGGGACGCGTGCCGCAGCCTCGAACCGTCGGATTTCTGAGATTCTGAAAACGGTTCCTCAAATCCGGGATGATTGTGCTCGTCAGAAAAGCCACCTGATAAAGTCGGGTTCCATTGTGTTTGAAGATGTTTCTTTTCGGTATTTTAAAGAAGCGAAAAATGCTGTTTTAAATCATATAACGGTGCGTATTAACTCTGGGGATTTTGTAGGAATTATTGGTTCTACAGGTTCGGGAAAAACAACGCTTGTTTCATTGATTCCTCGTTTGTATGATCCGGATGAAGGAACCGTTTTTGTCGATGGGGTAAACGTACGGGATCTTGGTCTTTATGATCTGCGGGAGCAAGTTTCGGTCGTTTTGCAAAAAAATACTCTTTTTTCTGGGACGATTGCCGAAAATTTGCGGTGGGGCAATGAAAACGCATCGGAAGAAGAGTTGGTATGGGCTTGTAAGATTGCTCAGGCCGATTCTTTTATCCGATCTTTTGCCGAAGGATATCAAACGGAGATTGGTCAAGGCGGTTCAAATCTTTCGGGCGGGCAGAAACAGCGGATTTGCATTGCGCGCGCTTTATTGAAAAAGCCTAAGATTTTAATTTTGGATGATTCAACTAGTGCGGTGGACACCGCAACAGATGCCCAGATTCGGCAAGCTTTTCGGCAGCAGCTTCCCGGTATTACAAAAATAATGATAGCCCAACGTATTGCATCCGTTATGGATGCCGATAAGATTTTAGTGATGGATCAAGGGAAGTTGGTTGCCTGCGGGACGCATGCTCAATTAATTGCCGACTGTGTTCCGTATCAGGAAATATATTATTCTCAAAAAGAGAAACAGGAGGGTTTGCAATGAACGAACAGCGTGCAAAACGTTTAGATGCAAAATACGGAACTGTTTCGGTTTCTTCCGGGAAAAAACAGTTGGATATCGGGCGCCGGGCCGGTCGAGATCGGGCGCTTGGGGCTACCGGAAGACCTAAAAACTTAAAAGCATCAGTCATTCGATTGGCCAAATATATTTCGCGCGAAAAATTTTTAATTTTTACTGCGCTTTTTTGTTCGGTGGTTTACACCGTCTCTACGTTAACCGCTTCGTACCTTCTTCGACCTATTATCAATCGTTTTATATATTTTGACGCTTCGGACACACAGTTACAACAACGCATTTTAGGACTGGTGTCCTGGCCTACTGTTCTTGCGGTGGTTTATGGTATTTCAGTACTGACGCAATGGCTGCAACAAAGATTGATGCTAAAAGCGTCACAACGTTCTTTGGTTCGGATGCGGTCGGATTTGTTTGCCAAGTTGCAGGGTTTGCCTGTTCGGTATTTTGATACGCATTTGTCGGGCGATATTATGTCTCGATTTACCAACGATATCGACACGGTCGGAGAAATGCTAAACACCACGTTGATTCAGATTATTTCTGGATCCATTACCATTGTGGGAACGATTGTTTTGATGCTCTATACAAGCCCTGTTTTAGGGGGTATTACCGTTGTTGCCGCGCCTTTACTTGCCTTGCTCAGTAAAACGATTTTGAAAAAAAGCCGAAAAGCTTATGAAGAGCAGCAGCGTAGTTTGGGGATGATTAACGGCTTTACTGAGGAAACGGTTTCCGGGCAAAAGGTTGTCCAGGTTTTTAATCATGAACCTATTGCTCAAGATGAGTTTGGATATTTAAACAGTCGGCTTTGCCATGCGCAGGAACAGGCTCAGTTTCGTTCCAGCATGATGGGACCCTTGACGCATCAGTTATGTAATGTGATTTATGCGTTGGTTGCCGGGATTGGCGGAGTGTTGGTTGTGTTGGGACGGTTTGATTTGGGCGGATTGACCGTATCTTTGAACTATACACGGCAGTTCAATCGTCCGATCAATGAGGTTTCTATGCAGATGAATACAATTTTTGCCGCCCTTGCTGGCTCAGAGCGTATCTTTGAGGTTTTGGATGAGCAATCTGAACCTGTTCAGAAAGATATGGTTTCAATAGAGCAAATGAGGGGATATGTTATAGCGAGTCACGTTGATTTTGGATATGTTATAGGTCATCCGGTTTTGCATGATATCTCCTTTTGTGCCAAACCGGGGCAGAAGATCGCTTTTGTCGGATCTACTGGCGCAGGAAAAACAACTGTTACCAATTTGTTGTCGCGATTTTATGATATCCAAGCCGGGACTATCACGATTGATGGGGTTCCAATAGAAAAAATAGATCGGTCTTTTTTGCGCTCTCATATTGCGATGGTTTTGCAGGATACGCATCTTTTTACCGGAACCGTACGTGAAAATATTCGTTATGGCCGCCTAGATGCCACTGACGAAGAATTGGAAGCCGCTGCAAAAGCCGCCTCTGCCCACTTTTTTATTGAACAGTTGGAAAAAGGTTACGATACGGTTTTAGAAAACGACGGGGCCAACCTCTCCCAGGGACAGCGTCAGTTGTTAAATATTGCACGTGCCGTCATTTCGAAAGCCCCGATTTTAGTCTTGGACGAGGCGACCAGTTCTGTAGACACCAGAACAGAGCGTCATATTGAAGAGGGTATGGATGCTTTGATGCAAAATCGTACTACCTTTATCATTGCGCATCGATTGTCTACGGTTCGTAAAGCGGATTTGATTTTGGTCCTTGAAAAAGGACGAATCATTGAGCGAGGGACTCATGAGGAGTTGTTGGCCGCAGGAGGACGTTATTCGGATTTGTATCATGAGATTGTTCTGTTAGAGTAGCCGTGTTGTCAGATTTTTGGGTAAAACCGTAACAGGTATTTTGTGTAAAAAAAAGGTGATTTCACAAACTTGTGAAATCACCTTTTGGCTTGAAAATGGTTATTCGTAAATTAAATCGCTTAAATAATTGTTGTTCTTTTTAAAATCTGCACTTAGAACCGCAGCCCCGTTAATGGTTAAATCTTTATAAGTTCCTTCCTGCGGAAGTGCCGTCTGCACAATTTCAAATTGTGAGATGTTTAAAATATTGGAGATAATCAAGTCTTTTAATGTGTCTTCCGGGATATTGGTTGTTACATAAGGCATGATTTTAGAAAACAATGCGCTGAGTTCCAAAATGGATTTTGTTTTTACTTTTTCCAGAATCGCGTTTAATACCGTGCGTTGACGACTGGTTCTGCCAAAGTCATAAGCCGTTCCGTCATTATAATTATAAGAATATCTGTTTCTGGAATATGCTAACGCTTGTTTTCCGTTCAAGTGAACAACCTGCCCGGCCATCGAATAATCAATATAGTCTGTTCCATAAGGTTCATTATTGATTTTATTGAGTTCGATGAGGTAGGAATTATTCATGACGCGAATTTCATCTTTTGTTAATTTGATATCAATTCCGCCGATCGTATCAACAATGTCAATAAAAGAAAAGAAATCAACGGCCATAAAATAATTTACGTCGATATATAGATTTTCTTTCAGCGTTTGTTTCAGTAGATCGGTTCCGCCGTAGAAAAAGGATGCGTTAAGTTTGTCGTTGCCGCGTCCGGGAATTTTTACATATAAATCACGCAACAAAGAGCACATGACCACTTTTTTGGTTTTGGTGTTCAGGCTGATCAGCATCATCGAATCGGATCTCATGACTTTATTCTGGTCAAGGTTTGAGGTGTCCAAATCTCCGTCGCGCGTGTCGGTGCCGATCAATAAAATATTGACGACGTCGGAAGTGTCCCGGATTTCTTTTAACCCGTCCTTTGAGACTTCAAGTTCGTCGTTAGCTGCGTCAATTTCTTCCTGAGAAGAATCCGGGAGATTCGTTAATTCCTCATTTGGCATTCCCTGTCCGCCTCCGCCGAAGCTGGGCTGGAAGTTGCTCAATCCAATGGTATGATCAAACCAAATATAAGCGCCTGTCAGGCATCCGGCAATTAAAGCGATCACAATAACTGCTGTTACCGCTGTAACCCAGAGCGCTTTTTTCTTTTTCTTTTTTTTCAATCTTGCACTACGAGTAGCTGTTGTAGCGCTTTTTTTACGAGAAGGTTCGTATTCATAATCGTCATAGTAGTTATCATATTCTTCATCATCGAAACGATTGTACCGGTTTGAACTTGTTTTTTGGGTGCGGCTTCTATTCCGCGAAGTATCAGATCGTCTGGAACGATTTGTATTATTTCTTGCCATAATAATCTCCTAAGTTATTGTGGGAACACAGATACAATATGACCCCTTGTTTAATTTACAAGTAAATGGGTAAAATCAAAATGAAAACTCATTGTTTTATCCCTATAGTTTTTCATAGAAAAGTGCATTCTATGATTTCTATAAAATGATACACCATATTATACACCTGTTTTATTGTAAAGTCAAGTCGTATTCGGGTTTTGCAGAAAAATCGTAATAAAAATGCCGAAAAATATCGAATAAGATAAAATTTTGATGTCGATTATAGTGGTTAATGCGTGAATTTTAAAGATTAAAAGGGTCTGGAATATAGGCGAAAAGGGAAAAAATTGAAAATACTATTGAAATTTAGGCGTTTTTATGGTAAAATGTATAAAAGTGTAATAACAATTCGATGGCACACTGCATGCAATGGCAGTTTTTTTATTGAAACGTTTTTGATTGAGATGCAGGTTTTCTGCCTAATGAAAGGTGAAACGAGCAGATGTCTAATAGATACGAGCAAACGGATTTTAGTCAGATTCCTTTGGCTAATAGAGTTGAGCCGGATTCTAAACCATGTTATGAGTTTTGCAAACGGCTGTTTGATATTGTTGTTTCCTTTTTAGGGATGATTATTCTTTCTCCGGTGTTTCTTGTAACTGCTGCAGTTATTCTTTTTAGTGACGGGGGAAATCCTTTTTATGTTTCAACGCGTGTGACGAAAGACGGTAAGGAATTCCGGATGTATAAATTCCGCTCTATGGTGAAAAATGCGGACAAGTTACAAAAAGAGTTGGAAATTCATAATGAAATGAAAGACGGGCCTGCTTTTAAGATGACGAATGACCCTCGTGTGACCGCTGTGGGACGTTTTATTCGGAAAACTTCTATTGATGAATTGCCTCAGTTGTTAAATGTATTTTTAGGCGACATGACACTAGTTGGTCCTCGGCCACCTATTCCGTCCGAAGTAGAGCGGTATACGCCGTATCACATGCAACGTCTGGGTGTTAAACAAGGGCTTACTTGTTATTGGCAGTGTAGCGGACGGAATGATATCGGATTTGATGAGTGGGTTGAATTGGATTTAAAATATATTCGAGAACGCAGTTTTGTGACAGATATTAAGATTTTATTCAAAACAGTCGGCGCAGTATTCTCGATGCGGGGCGCAAAATGAATTTGGGAGGATATGCAAAATGTATGATTGGCTGATTGTTGGTGCTGGATTGTATGGCGCAGTTTTTGCTCAAAACATGACGGCATTGGGGAAGAAATGCTTAGTTATTGATAAGCGGAACCATATTGGCGGAAACATTTATACAGAAGAGGTAGAAGGGATACAGGTTCATCGTTACGGAGCACATATTTTTCACACTTCGGATAAAGAAGTATGGGAATATGTGAATCGCTTTTGTGAATTTAATCAGTATATCAATACTCCGATTGCTAATTTTCACGGAAAATTATTTAACATGCCGTTTAATATGCATACATTTTATGAAATGTGGGGCGTTACCACGCCTAGTCAGGCTTTGGAAAAGATTGAACAGCAGCGAAGAGAAAGCGGCATTACGGAACCGAAGAATTTAGAAGAACAGGCAATATCTTTAGTCGGTATAGATATTTACAAAACATTGGTAAAAGGCTATACCGAAAAACAATGGGGGCGGCCCTGTGATCAGCTTCCCAGTTTTATTATTAAGAGATTGCCTGTCCGTTTGCGTTTTGATAACAATTATTTTAATGACCGGTATCAGGGGATTCCTATCGGCGGGTATACACAGATGGTGGAAAAAATGCTTGACGGATGTGATATTCAGTTAGGTGTAGATTATCTTTCAAATCAGCAGGAACTGTCTGGTTGTGCAAAGCATGTTTTGTATACAGGGTGTATTGACGCCTATTTTTCATATTGTTATGGTGCTCTGGAATATCGTAGCTTGCGTTTTGAGGATGAGATTCTGGATGAGGAAAATCATCAAGGGGTGGCAGTTGTCAATTATACTGATGCTGAAACGCCGTATACTCGGATGATTGAGCATAAGCACTTTGAGTTTGGCACACAGCCTAAGACGGTTGTGACTAAAGAGTATCCTGTTACCTGGCAGCAGGGAATGGAACCGTATTATCCTGTTAATGATGCTAAAAATGCAGAATTATACCAAAAATATGCTCAGTTAGCCGCACAGCAATCTGATGTAGTATTCGGGGGACGGTTGGGCGAGTATAAGTATTATGATATGGATAAAGTGATTCGTTCTGCATTGAATAAAATATCGGAGATTACCCAATGAGTGAAATCAAGATTATAGTTGCCGCGCATAAGCCGTATCGGATTCCGAATGATCCGATTTATCTTCCGGTTCAGGTGGGCGCGGCAAGGAAAGATTCTATTGGCTTTCAGCGTGATGATGAGGGCGAGAATATTTCAGAAAAAAATTACAGCTATTGTGAATTAACAGGTTTATATTGGGCTTGGAAAAATTTGAAAGCGGATTATATCGGTTTAGCACATTATCGCAGACATTTTTGTCTGGGGAAAAATGCCGATAAGTTTTCCTGCGTTCTTCGTTCGGAACAAGCAGAACAGCTATGTTCGCAACATCCTGTTATTGTTGCCAATAAGCGGCGATATTTTATCGAGTCTATTTATTCACATTATGTACATTCGCATAAAGCGGAGGGAATTGATGCGCTGATTGCGTTGATCGAGGCCGAGTATCCGGATTATGCTTCTGCCTGTTATGCCGTTATGAAACGCACGTGGGCTCATATGTTTAATATGTTTATTATGCGCCGAGATATTTTGGATGCATATTGTTCATGGCTGTTTGAAGTTTTGGGAAAATTAGAAACGAAAGTGGATATTTCGAGTTGGAATTCATCGGAACAGCGCATTTATGGCTACATGGGTGAATTTATGTTGGACATGTATTTGCAGACACATCATATTCCGGTTAAAGAAGTTCGCGTTTTGTTTATGGAAGATCAAAGTATGATTAAAAAGGCATTTGCTGCGGCAAAGCGTAAGTTTTTTAAAAACAGTCGCGGATTAAACGATTGAGTCTTTTAAGATAGGAACTCGTTTATTGAGGAGGAAAAGGATATGGGTGAACAGCCGTTGATTAGTGTCATTCTGGCTATTTATAATGTAGATCCTTATCTGGCAAAATGTTTAGACAGTATCTTGTGTCAAGATTATAAAAATTTAGATATTGTTTTAGTAGATGATGGTTCTTTGGATAATAGCGGGAAGATTTGCGATGCGTATGCAGAAAAAGATGCGCGGATCCGAGTAATTCATCAAAAAAACAGAGGTGTTTCCGGTGCGAGGAACACAGGGGTTGCGCAGGCTAAGGGCAAATATATAACGTTTGTTGATCCGGATGATTATGTTTGTCCAGATTTTATTTCTTTTATGTATGAATTGCTTTGTAAATATCATGCACAAATTGCAAGTTGTGGAGCTATTAACATTCAACCTTCCGGGCGGCAAATTATTGTTGATACAGATCGGTCAGTACACGTTATGGATAAGCATGAGGCTTTGGAACGAATGTGCTATAATGATGGCTTTTATATCACGTTATGGGATAAATTGTTTGATGCCAAATTGTTTTCGGACGTTTATTTTCCGGAAGGGAAGTTGTTTGAGGATACGGGAACGACATACAAGTTGGTTTTCAAAGCTGATACGATGGTTGCATGTTGTGAACCTAAATATTATTATATTACACGGGCAGAATCTATTACAACTTCCTTTTTTAAGCGGTCAAAATTAGATTATGTGGAGATGGCGGAACAAATGGGGGATGACATTGTTCGTGTGTATCCGGATCTAAAGCCGGCCGCGGATCGGAAACGGCTGCATGCCTATTTCAGTACGCTTTGTCAATTAGTAAATTCTTCCGTTTATGAGAAAGATGTTGTACAAATGTTGACGGCAAAGATTAAAACGGTGCGCAAAAGTGTCTTGAAGAACAAAAGAACGCCGCGCCGGGATAAATTTGCCGTAGTTAGTTTAGTATTTGGGTTTCGGTTCTTTTCTTTTGCCTGGAAAGTTTATGAGCGGATCTGGAAGAATTAAATGGTGTGATTCCTGGGGAATTTAAATGATGCAGTCTCTTAGGAATACTGAAAAATAGCATGATACAGGAGTTTCTGTTAAACTATGAAGAAGATTTTAGTGGGATATATAGAAGACGGTCGACACAGTGGAATCGACAAATATTTACTGAATTTTGCGCAGGTTGCGTTTGAACAAGGGGTAAAGATTGATTTTTTAACGAATCAGATCGATGAAGCATTGCAAAACAGATTGGATCAGATGGACTTTGGGTTGATTAAGATTCCCAGTTTAAAGCGTCCGTTTAAACAATATCGGGCAGTCCGTCGGATCTTACGTGCAGATTCCTATACAGGAGCCTATTTTAATATTTCGGAATCGTTTAACTGTATGGGGCTTTGGGCGGCACATGCAGAAGGTGTTCCGGTTCGGATTGTGCATTCTCACAACTCCGGAGTTGATAGAGCAAACAAACAGGTTCGAGTATTTCGAACCTGTTTACATAAGATTTGCAAGCCACTTTTATCTTGTTTTGCAACGGATTATCTGACTTGTTCTGAAGTTGCTGCGAGATGGATGTATTCTAAAAAAATTATTCAGAACCAGGATTTTAAGATTATTTATAATGCGGTTGACGGAGCTAAATTTGCTTATAGTGAAGAGGTTCGTCGGCGTGTCCGTAAAGAATTGGGTATTTCGAGTAATACCTTGGTATTAGGTCATGTAGGACACTTTAATTGGCAAAAAAATCATCGGTTTTTGATGCAGACCGTGAAGATTGTGTGTGATCGTTGTCCGGATTGCGTTTTGTTGGCCATCGGTATTGGTGCTGATTTGGATCCTATGAAGGCGTATGTCCGTGATCTTGGGATCTCTGATCATGTACGGTTTTTAGGCGTTCGTACGGATGTTCAGGATTTATTGTGTGCAATGGATATTTTTGTTTTTCCGTCACGGTTTGAGGGGCTTTCGGTGACTTGTGTAGAAGCGCAATTTTCTGGATTGCCCTGCGTTTTTTCTTCCTCCATCTCTCCCGAAACAAAAATTTCAGATCGAGTTGTATTTTTGCCTACCCAAAATCCGGAGGAATGGGCCAAGTGCATTATGGATCTTCGGTCAGAACGCAGCATTGCGCATTTGAATCAGCAGACTGTATTGCGTTATGATTTTAAAAATCAGAAACAACAATTGACGGATATTATTGGAAAGGTTTTGTCGAAATGAAAAGAAATCATGCTATATATATGGGTTTTTATAGAAAGTCTCAGTCTATTTTACAGGGATTGGAACTGCTTTTTAAATGTTTGTTTTTGATTATTGGCTTCTTACAGGCGTGTTCATTAACTTTTGGAAATATTATCATTTCAGTATTTCAGTGGCCGATGATTTTTCTAGGTGCAGTTTTGTTGCTGTACCGGCTAATTTATTTTCCCAAATATTTAAAAACACGCGGAATTATCTTGTTGATTTTATTTGCGATTAGTTATTTCATCTCCATGTTTGTAAATTATCAATACGGCGGATTACATGAAAACACAAGATACTTAATGTTTATGGTCTTTCAGTTTGGGCTTTTATATGCTTTTGATGTAGAGCGGGACCCCGAAATCAATCGTAAACAAATGCTTTTTGTCTCCAAGTTGTATCTGTGCGGAGCCGCGGTTTTGTCTTTAGCAAGTTTTTGCTTTATGGCAATAGGGTATTCCAAACAGTTTGTTCCATCTGAGGGGCCTGTTTATTATATTGGTTTTAACTATGGACGGTTGTTTGGGGCCTATTGGGACCCTAATATTGCAGCTACTATTGCATGCTTAGCGGTATTTTTGTCTATCTATTTCTTTATTACAGAGAAACAGTTATTTCACAGAATCGTTTATGTATTAAGTGTCCTGTTGCAAATCTCTTATATTACTTTTTCAGACTCCAGAACAGGGAAATTATGTTTAATTGTCGGTTCTTTTTTCTTTTTCCTGTTTTTGTTTGTAAAGCATCGGTTTTTTGTGGGAAAAATAAAACAGATTGCCTGTGTGGTCGTTTTGCTTTTTGTGGTAAGCAGTTTAGCCTATTTTGTTCCCAAGGGCATCAAGCGGGGATATAATTATGTTCAAAATAAAATCGTTATGATGTCTTCGGATGCAGACGAATGTGTGGAACAGAAAAAAGAAGAGCAGATTGGTCGAGAGCAGGATATTTCTTCTGATCCGTCTAATCGCCGTTTTGATATTTGGAAGAGTGCTGTCGAATTATTTGAAGCTTCTCCGATCGTAGGGGTGAGTCGGGCAAATACCTCGCGTTTTGCCGAGGCTAATTTACCGGATACCTATATCGTAAATAATGACCACATGAAGTTTGACAGCCTGCATAATTTATTTTTTGAAATTTTAGCTAGCCAAGGAATTATTGGTATTGTTTTCTTTCTTTTGTTTGCCGTGTGGGCTCTTTGGGGCATTATTAAAAACGCGAGATATTTGTGGGAAAGTCCTCACTATAAATTGTTTGCGCTGATTATTTGTATCATGGCCACAGTTTGTGCAAGTACGCTTGTTATGGCAGAGATTGTATATGTAACATCTCCAATATCCTTAATGTTTTGGCTCGGTTTAGGATGTTTGAATCATTATATTGGAAATAATCATATGATGCAGAAAACGGAATGTAGATAACGGAGGATATAAAATGCAAAAGATTCTTAGCATATCGGTTGCGGCATATAACATGGAAAAGTTCATACGGCAAAATTTAGATTCATTTGTTCATTCTGCTGTTGCAAAAGATATAGAAGTACTGGTGATTGATGACGGATCCAAGGATGCTACAGCTGAAATTGTCCGAGAATATGAGCGGAAGTATCCGGATACGGTACGATTAATACAGCAGGAGAATGCAGGCCCTGGTTCTACTGTAAATCGCGGAATGGATCATGCGACAGGAAAGTATTTTCGTATGGTAGATGCGGATGATTGGGTTGGGGCTGATTTTGATTTATTTGTCCAGACTTTGAAAACGATCGATGTAGATATGGTTTTGTCTGATTATATGATGGTTGATGACAAAACTTTTGAGCAACAGCTTTGCCGTGTGCAGGGAATTCAGGCTGGACAAGTGCTGCAGTTTGAAGACGTTTGCGCATCGTTGTCTTTAGTTATGCACTGTACAACGTTTCGAACGGAATTGTTGCAGAAAAATAAAATCCGTTTATTTAACGGATTTTATACAGATATGCAGTATCTTATGTTTCCAACGCCTTATGTAAAGACAATTTATTATATAGATTGTACAGTATATATGTATCGGGTTAGCCTGTCTGGACAAAGTATGTCGGCTACAAGTATGCAGCGAAATTGGAAAATGCATGATGATATGCTGTTTTCTTTGATAAAATTATATCAGGATTATGTTTCGGGATCTTCATTTAGTCAAAATGTCTCAGAGTATATTGCTGCCCGTACGGCTTCTTTAGCTGGGACAGAAATGGGGACCCTGCTGTCTTTTGAACCTAATAAAGAGAATAAAAAGCGTTTATATGATTTTTTGAAACGGTTACAGGATGGGCCTTCTGCCATATATCAGCGTTTTGCACGATTAAAAACGACTCGGGTTTTATTGTTTGGTCATGGGATTTTTTACCGTCCACTTTCGGTTTTGCATCGGAAAAGATTGGGAATTCAATAAAGAGGTGAACGTTTTTTATGTCAACATCTCTAAATAAGTCGTCTAAAAAGGTTTCTATTATAAAAAACTATTTATATAATTTAAGTTATCAGTTATTACTGCTAGTTGTTCCTTTGGTTACCATGCCGTACCTGTCTCGGGTATTGGGGTTGGCTAATCAAGGGACGTTTAGTGTTTTATATTCTGTTGTCAGTTGTTTTGTAATGCTTGGCTGCATCGGTTTAAATATCTATGGACAGCGGGAGATAGCGTACTATAAAAATAGTGAACAGGATTGCAATCGAATTTTTTGGGAAATTTCGATCATTCGGTTTGTGATGTTGTTTGCCAGTTTGGTTCTTTATTTTTTATTTATTTGGTTTAATTTCAACGTTATTGGCGTTATCAATGTGTATAATCCAGTTTATTTTATGTTGTTTGCGATAGAATTGGTCGCATCTATGTTTGATATTAGCTGGTATTTTCAGGGCGTTGAAAATTTTCGTATCCAAACTATCCGAAACTTTATTGTAAAGTTAATCGGATTGGCGATGATTTTTGTTTTTGTTCGTACAGAAAATGATTTATGGTTATATATCGTCATTTATACGGGCATGAATTTGATCGGCAATGCCTCGTTATGGATATATAAATTAAAAGGTTGCCGATTTGTAAAGCCGGATATCCGTCGAATGTGCCATCATCTAGGACGTTCCTTTATTATGTTTTTGCCTCAAATTGCGACCACGGTTTATGCTCAATTGGACCGACTGATGTTAGGGGTATTGATGAATGACGGAAATGTCCAGGCGGGTGTTTATGATAATGCCGAAAAAATTGTAAAAATGGCCTTAACTGTAGTCACTTCGATTGGCTTGGTTATGCTGTCTCGTGTAGCAAACACTTATATTGAAAATAACAAACAACAAGCACAGAAATATATTACGGCATCCTTCCGGATGTATTTGACGTTAGCTGTTCCCATTATGTTTGGAGTTGCGGGGATAGCACAGACCTTTGTTCCGCGTTTCTTCAGCGATGAACCGGGTTTTGATCAGATTGTTCCGGTCATGATTATGTTAAGCCCCATTATTTTGTTTATCGGGGGCAGTAATGTGTTCGGAACGCAGTATTTGTTACCTACTAACCGAATGAAGGCTTACACCTTATCCGTATTTATCGGAATGGGCGTTAATTTGGTTCTCAATACAATCCTTATTAAAGGATTTGGCGCCTTGGGTGCGGCGGCTGCCACAGTTGTTGCAGAGTTTTGCGTATTAGTGGTGCAGATGATTGCCGTTCGGAAAGAGTTTAGTCCCAAGCTATATTTAAAAGGTTGGCGCAATTATATCAGTGGTGCGATCATGTTTGTTTGTGTGTATATGATTGGGCAAATTGTTGGATCTACCATTTATACGGTTGTTGCTCAGTTGATTGTAGGCGTTACGGTATATTTGGGACTATTATTATTGTTGCGTGACCCCTTTGTTTTAAGCGGAGCAAGGATGGCTTTGGGACAACTGCGAACCAGTAAGCAATCTCCAGCTGATGCAACGGACGATAATATTTGTGAAGAATTACGGCTGATTAGTTTTGATGAGACTGAAGATGTGCAGACGGATCAACCTGATACGGATTCTGCTGCTACAGAAAATTTAGATCAAGTTTCGGAATTTGAACAAAGCGGTTTAACGGCGGAAAAGGTTGCTTCGGAAGATGCTGCAGGGGAGTTATCATCGGATAAAGAGACTAATGATAAGAATTAAATTTTCAGTTTGATTTCTTGATAAAATTCAATTTCTAATATGTTTTGTTATATAGAAAAAGCCCCAGAGAATTTTTCAAAAGTTCTCTGGGCTTTTTTCATTTTTATCTTCTGGCAATAAATTTTATTCAGATTTCACTTGTCCCTTTGCATATTGTTTTTTATCGAGTCAATTTTTTGATCCAACGATAACGATTGACTTTGATTGCCGCTGCAGCGCACTTGAAAATTTGGTCTGAATTTAAACAGAATAAAACGGCAACCGGCGGCCAATGAAAAACAAAGGCTGCTAAAAATGATATAGGAAGTACGATTCCCCAAATGCTGATCAAATCATTCCAGAAAACAAATTTTGAATCGCCTCCCCCGCGCACGATGCCTGTTAGAACCGGCATTTCGTAGGCTGTTCCGATACAGGTGATACAAAGAATTAGTAAAAATTCGTTGGCCATCTGTTTGGTTTGTTCGGACAGATCATATAAACTTAAAATTGGTGCTCGAAGAACAAAAAGTAATAGAGACGTTGCTAGCCCTATCATTAAAAAAATAACTTGTAAAGTTTTAGTGTATTGTTTAATTAGTTTTCGATCGCCATTGCCAATAGCTTTTCCAATCATGACGCTTGCTGCACTGGCTGCACCTACAGATGCGACTTTAAGAATTTGAAATAGTGCAGTCGCTACGGAATTGGCTGCAATGGCGCTGTCATTCATGTGGCCAAGAATAACAGTTTGTAAAGCTGTGGAGGCGCCAAACATTGCTCCTACAATTATAAAAAATATGGCTGTTTTGGTATAGTCTTTAATCAAGCTGAAGTCGGTATATATAAATCCTGTTTTTTAAAAGAGAGTTTGCAATCTTTAAAACAAAGATAAATAACCACGGTGATCAATTCAACCGCGCGAGCTGTCAATGTTCCGATAGCCGCACCTGTCACTCCCAGTCGCGGAGCACCGAGATTTCCATTGATCAGTAAGAAATTGATGATACAGTTTACAACAAAGGATTCGGAAGAAGCTAAAAAAGCAATTTTTACTGATTCTACGCTCCGTAAGCTGGCAAGCAATAAGTTAGATGCTGCAAATAAAATATAAGTGTATTTAATCAGATGCAAATATTCGGTTCCTTGTGCAATGATGTCTTTCGAGGACGTAAAGAGGGAGAGCATCTGTGAAGGAATAAAGGTGGCAAGTAGAAATAGAAGGACTCCTGCGCTCAGACCTGTAAATAATGCTCCTTTGGTCAGTTGTTTAATAGGATTTGTTCTTTTTTGTCCCCAGTATTGGCTTCCGATTGCTACGAGAGCGTCTCCCGCAGACATAATAATTTGCTGAAAAACAAATTGAATTTGGTTCACGGCCGCCACGCCGGAAAGAGCTGTTTCGCTGTATCCTCCAATCATGATATTATCTGCTAGATTGGTCATCAGAACAATGACATTTTGAATGATCAGGATCGAACATAAGCGAAAAAAAGTTTTATAAAAAGTTTTATCTTTTATCAACATATCATCACGCTATATCTTTGATTTTAAACAAGTATAGCAAATGTCTGAGAAAGTGTCAAGATATTTTAGGCTCATATGTGTTGCTTTTTGGTATATATTCATGAATAAATGTGTTGAAATTTGGGTATTTTCCCGATAGGTGATTCGCCATAAGTGCCTTGACATGATTTCAAAACTTATGGTACAATAAATTATCACAATTGACCTAGAAAATTTAAAAAAATATATGGAGGAAGAGATGTTGAAGAGGAGAATATTATCGTTATTTTTGTTGATAGCAATGATATCCGGTCTTTTGGGCTTTTCAGTGGCGATGGATGCTGCTTCAGTCAGTTACCGCTATCGGGGCGATATGGATGCTGATGGTAAATTTCTATTGGCGGATGTAATCGCGGTTGCTCGATTTGTATTAGAAGAAGATCCTGCAGCGGACGAAATCACAAAGCAAGTTGCCGATGTGAATCGGGATGGAAAGACTGGGCTTGCTGATGTAATTATTTTGGCAAAATATGTTGCCGGAGTCGGATATCGTCCTGCAATGCTTCCGGTTGAATATGAACTTATTGATGATACGCCGTCAGTGCGATTGTTGTATAATGATCAGAGACCTGTTTCCGTGCAGGATTTTGGTGTGGATCAGGTAATTGGATTGCGGTTTTATGCTACGGCTCCGTTTGATGGTCTTGATATTCAAATGAATGGTGGCGGTAGTGCTGAGTTTGCATTATATGAGTGGCATGAGAGCACCCCCGTATCACGTATGAGTGAGCCGTTGTGGAAGGAAGAGAGGACATTTGAACAACTGGCTAAAGTAGAGTTGCGTTTTTCGGAAAAACCCGTATATGAGTATTTATTGTGTATTACAGAATTGAGCGGGGAGATTTCTATTCAAGTTTGCGATGGCGCAGCTGCCGAAAAGCGCAGCGTCCTGTACGTAGACGGACGTCAACTTTCGCGGAGTGGGTTGGCTCAGATTCATTATACAAAGAATCCGGTAGAGAACAGTGGGGGCCTTACAACTCGTGAAGATATTACGTATGTTTGGCCGGATGCGGAAGAACCGGAAGATTTTGAGGTGTTGACCGTGCGGGATGCGATGCCGGATACCTGGGTAGCAACAGACGGTTTAGATCGTACTTTATCGGAAAATGAACAGGTTGGAGACGTCAAAGAGGATAAATACGTAGGTATTTTTTATTGGGATTGGCACGTGAGTCAAAGTTATAATACTTATAGTATGACCAATAATCACGAGTTACTGATCGGTGCAACCGGTGAAAAATACGCTCAAACAGATTGGCTGGCCAGCAATCTTGCCGGAAATCATTTCTGGGGAGAGTCTATCTTTGGTTATTATAAGACAGATGAAGACTGGGTACTGCGCAAACATGCAGAGATGCTTGCGGCTGCAGGAATCGATTTTATTGCTTTCGATAATACAAACGGTACATTGACTTTTAAAGAGAGTTATGAGCATATTTTTAAAGTGTTTGATGACGCTCGTCGAGATGGAGTAAAAACGCCGAAAATTACTTTTATGCTTCCATTTGGAGGAGGTAACAATTCCTGCGAACAGATTAAGCAGCTTTATTATGATATTTATCAAAAAGGAAGATACCAGGATCTGTGGTTTTATTGGGAGGGAAAACCGTTTTTGATGGCACATGGAGATTCTGTTACAGCCGATCGTTCCCCAGAGGGTTGGGTGATTAAGGACTTTTTTACATTCCGTGGACCGGTGGCTTCTTACCATGGTGCATCCGGGCAGTATTGGAGTTGGTGCAATCTCTATCCACAAGTTCCGTGTTATAATGAAGACGGTACCGTTGAACAAGTCGCTGTCAGCGTTGCACAGAATTATGACCCGGACAGTCAATCAACCAGTACCATGTCTAATCCTAAGTCTTTTAATCGTGCATACACAAAAGAAAACGGTTACAGCGAAAACCCGGAAACGGATATGTTATATGGATTGAACTTCGCAGAACAGTTTGAGTATGCGTTGTCATTGGATCCGGAAGTTATTTTTATTACCGGCTGGAATGAATGGATTGTTGGAAATCAGAGCGGACACTTTACAGATCAGTTTACGCCGTTAGCCAGTCGCGATATAGAACCTTCAAAAGGGGTATTAAAGGATCATTATTATTATCAAATGGTTGAGTTTATTCGCCGGTTTAAGGGAGTTCGGTCTGTTCCGGAAGCCACAGCGGAAAAGACGATTGATATTTATGCCGCACAGGATCAATGGAATGATGTTGGTCCTAACTATATTGCCTATGCAGATAATGTAGATCATAGAGATGGATACGGATACTATGATGCAAATTCTTTTGTGGAGGGGGTAGGCGGAACCCAACGCGTTCATTACGTCAATACAACAGGACGCAATGATATCGTCAATGCAAAAGTTGCCCGAGATACAGAATATCTATATTTTATGGTGGAAACCGCAGAGGATTTGACCGCGGCTACAGATCCATCATGGATGCAACTGTTTTTAGATATTGGCGATTCTGAAGAAAACTGGGAGACTTTTGAATATATCGTCAATCGAACTTCGCCCGGCGAGAAAGCGATCTTGGAGCGTTCTACCGGAGGATGGAATTGGGAGACTGTTGGGCAAATTTCCTATTCAGTACAAGGGAATCGTTTGCAGCTTCAAATTCCAAAAAGTTTGTTAGGCATCGAATCTGATTCGTTCACCATCAATTTTAAATGGGCTGACAATACACAGGTCGATGGTGATATCATGGATTTCTATGCAAATGGTGATGTGGCTCCTTTAGGACGGTTTAAATATCAGTATCAAGCATAAAGCAGATAATAAGCGCGGAGTTTTTTCTGTTTATAAATTGCTTTTCCTAATGTAAAAAAATAAAAGAGTTCCAAAACAGGAACTCTTTTATTTTTTTTGTGGAGAACAATTTAGATTATTTTTCTTGTTTAAGATTGGTATGAATATATTCGCTGATTCCTTTTAAAAAGGTGAACATTAGTTTTTGTTCGTAGGCAGGGTCTTTGATGAGACGATAATCTTCTCCATTTTTAATAAATGCGCATTCAGCCAAAATAGAAGGGATCTTAATATTTTTTTGGATGTATACAGATTGGGGAGCAGATTTGACATCTCGAACGCGAGTACTGAGATTGGATTGTTCAACAGCTTGGTGCATAGCATTGGCTAAAAGTTGACTTTTTTCATTTTTTAACCCGTAAAACACTTGAAATCCCTGGTTGTTTTTTGAGTCGGAAGAATTGAGATGAATGCTGATAAAAATGGGGTTTTTCTGCTTTTCTGCCAAGGCAATTCTATTTTTAATGTCAGTGGCTTTATAAAATCCGTTATCTTTTCCGTCAGTGTCTTGGTCTTCGGTTCGAGTCATAACCGTTTGCAATCCGGCCATTTGACAAAACACTTGTAGTTGTTTGGCCATTTTAAGATTATAAGTTTTTTCGGGAACATTATCGTACCCTACCGCGCCCCCATCTCTTCCTCCGTGACCGGCATCGATAACAATTGTTGGCAATGTGTCCGAAGCGGTCGAAGAATTGGATATAACAGAAATGCTTTTTTCTTGATCTGGGGCTAGGTTTTTCCAGCAAATTATAGTGGCAATGCAAATAGATAATGCCAAAAAGAGACTGAGAATATTTTTAGAATGAATCTGGCGTTGTTTTTCTTTTACATGAATTAGAGATATTTTCAATCAAAGCACCTCTTTTGGGGTAATGTAAAAAATACGGAAAAGGACTTGAAAGTTTGCTGAAAATAGTGTATAATAAATTGTAATATTGTTGAACATTATTTTTTGGAGGTTTTTCCTATGTATTCCGCAGGCGATTTTAGAAACGGTGTTACCTTTGAGATGGACGGCCAGGTTTATTCGGTCGTTGAGTTTCAGCATGTAAAACCGGGCAAAGGCGCTGCATTTGTCAGAACAAAGATTAAAAATGTAATTACAGGCGGCGTGATTGAAAAGGCATTCAGCCCCACGGATAAATTCCCTCAAGCATTTATTGAGAGAAAAGATATGGAATATTTGTATAATGATGGGGATTTATATTATTTTATGGACCAAGAGACTTACGAGCAGTTGCCGTTAGGTCCGGATAAGTTGCCGGATAATTTCCGGTTTGTGAAAGAGAACATGATCGTTAAAATTTTGTCTTATAAGGGAAATGTGTTTAGCATTGAGCCTCCGCAGTTCGTTGATTTGGAAGTCACCGAAACAGAGCCCGGGGTGAAGGGAAATACGGCTACCAATGCGTTAAAGAACGCTACGGTTGAGACGGGTGCAACGGTTAAAGTTCCGATGTTTATCAATGAGGGCGAGAAAATCCGGATTGATACACGTACTGGAGAATATATGGAGCGTGCATAAACTTACTGTTGCAGCGAGTTTTATTTTGTGTACAGAAATTTATGCAGACGGTTGTTTTATTATATTCGTAAGATCGAAAAATAAGACCGGAATAAAATATTTTGTAACATCTGTTGAAGAAATTCAACAGATGTTGCTGTTCATGGGGTGAAGTTATGTTTTTGAGTGAAAGGATTTCAGCTGTGGATCAGGAGCTTTCGATCCTGTCTAAAAAAGCAACTCCGGAGGAGCAGGCATTTTACAAGCAGTTGCGGAATATAGTTGCAGCAACGGCAGAAGAAGTAGATTTGCTTTCTTCTCGGGTTGAAGAACTGATGGAACGTATGGAGAATGATGATACGTATATGCAGCATTTGTCAGCTACGCTTCAGTCTCTTCAAGAATGTATTGTCGGAGATGTTACCGTGGATACGGATGCTTACACTGCGGAATATGATGCGGAAAAACATTGTGATTGCGGGCACCATGATTCAGAGCCTGATAGTTCGGAAGACAGTATTTATTATGATGAGCCCGAAGAGCGCTATGTGCCATTGCAATGTTCTTTTTGTGAAGAGCTGTTTTTTATAGAAGAAAAGGAACTGTCTGAAACGGTAGAGTGTCCGTTTTGCGGAAAACAAGTTTCTGTGCAACAATGTAGATTGGATCAGGACTAAGTTTTGACTTGTGCAGACGATATAAAACTGCTTGACAATCCGTACAAAAAAATGTATAATAAATGAAATAACAGATTTTGTCTGTAAAACAGAAAAGTTAGGATGGGTGTTACCTATGGACAAGGATTCAAAGAAAGGTGCTGCAGTTGATCTGCTGACCTCTTCAAAGACAGCAAAGAAAAATAAATCCAGAAACGATTCGATTCAAAAGAAACCGTTTCCGGTATTTATTACTACCTGTATCATATTGGTTGTTGGGGTTACGCTTAGTATTTTACTTGCGGTAGGCTCTCATAACGGATGGTTTAGAAAAAATTCTCCGGTTGTTAAAGTCGGCGATACGGCAGTGGGAAGCGTAGAATTTCAATATTCGTTCCAAACCGTGTATAATCAGTATTATCAGTATTTATCTTATATGGGTGTGGATACATCCAGTACCAGCTTTTTGGATGAAGCATGTTCTTTCTCTTCAGAAGATCAGACATGGCGGGAATATTTTGTAGATTCTGCGATGACAACGTTAAAAGATACGTTGTATTTGTATAATGAAGCACTTGCAGCCGGAATGAAGTTGGAAGATGCTGATCAGGCTGAAATTGATTCAGCATTAGAGTCCTATCAAAGTTATGCCGATCAGAACAGTGTATCGTTGAATACAGTTCTTTCCAGTGTTTTTGGTAAGAATTTTAACAAAGGCGATTTTGTGCGAATGATGGAGATTTCTTTGTTAGCACAAAAAATGCAAACGCAGAAGACAGATTCTTTGACCTATACAGATGAGCAGTTACAGCAGTATTATGAAGAGAATAAGTCTTCTTATGATCTATATACTTATCTTTGTGTTCCGTTTACTTATGAAACCCCGGAAGATGATACCTCAACTCCGGATGTGGATGAGTCTCAGGATACGTCTGCAAAAGATGCTGCAAAAGCTCAGGCTGATGCCTTTTTAGCAGAGATTGAGGGAAAATCCCGTGAGGAGTTTTTAAAGGCGGCTGTTTCGCTTAATGAAGAAAATACGGAAGAGTCTATTACCGTTAAAGATGCAAAAGCTTCCGCAGCTAAATCTACTCAAATCGGAACTTGGTTAGGAGAAGCAGGCCGAAAGACAGGAGATACTGGGGTTGCAGAAGGAACATCTGCTTACTATGTTTTGTATTTTGACAATTCATACAGAGATGATTATAAACTTGTTAATGTTCGGGTTTTGCCGGTGAATGCAGAAGAAGTCGAGGATGAAACCGATACCGAAGCGGTTGCTCAGGCTGAGGCGGATGCGAAGGCAAAAGCGGATGAGATTTTTGCTAAATGGCAGGAAAACGGTTCTACAGAGGACGCGTTTAAGACTCTTGTAACAGAAAATGCTTCTTCTGTTTCTGATCAGGGGTTACTTAGTGATGTATCAAAGTCTGCTTATGCTGCTACTTATGGTAGTGAGTTTGATACTTACATCTTTGATTCCGCCAGAAAAGAAGGCGACTGTCAGATTATAGAAACAACAAATGGGTATGCGCTTGTTTATTTTGTTTCTTATGGGGAAGAATACTGGAAGTCTGATAGCCGAGTCAACCTTAAAAATAAAGATTTCAGTTCTTATATGACCGAATTGGAAAATAAATATGCTGATAGTTTGTTTGTAGACGAACAACTTGCATTGGACAGTACTAAAGGATAAATTCGGGAAAAGTATGAAATTAAGGCTTATCGCTTGACATTTCTTTTGTTTTGGTATATAATATATATGCTGGCGGTCTTAGTACAGACCACCGTTTAAGGTTATTGCCTTTATATAAAGGCTTTGGTCTTCTGCGGTTGTGGGCAGAAGACCGGAGACGCCCCTGCGTTGTCACCGCGGGGGCGTCTCTTTTTATAAAAAATAAAAATGGATTGACGCATGAAGTAATTGGAATCGATAACTTTTTATTTTTAAGATAAGCGCTATTCGTATGAGAAAAATGAATAGATGTCGGTTGCCATACTATTATTTTTTATGGTAATGTAGAGAAAAGTGTAATATAGGCGTTTTAGAAAACAGGAGCAGTCTTTTATCAGGGAATTCTAAAATATAGAGCTATAGGACTTATTGATGTCCCAATAAATTATGTTGCGGGGAAGTCAAAATTCGGAAGGATTGTAAAAATTGTTAAAATTTTGATAAACCCCTTGCATTTTTATATAATTTGGTATAAAATAATAAATGTATAAATTTGTAAAAATTTTGAGATACAGAAAGGTGTAAGACGTATGGATTACGATAAAAAAAGCGTTCAGGATATTCAGGTAACAGGAAAGAAAGTCTTGGTTCGGTGTGATTTTAATGTCCCGCTGGACGGACAAACTATTACGGATGCTAAAAGAATCAAAGAAGCTCTTCCTACCATTCAATATTTGGCAGATCATGGTGC
Organism: Clostridia bacterium; assembly: GCA_014872655.1. Taxonomy (GTDB): domain Bacteria; phylum Bacillota; class Clostridia; order Oscillospirales; family UBA644; genus UBA644. Next base: position 19,983 of record WHHJ01000010.1, on the reverse strand, counting down.
TAAAGTGATCCTTTGTTCTCATTTGGGAAGACCGAAGGGCGAATTTAATTTGAAATATTCACTTGCTCCAGTTGCAAAAAAACTTTCAGAGTTGTTGGGGAAACCCGTTGCTTTGGCTGCTGATGTTATTGGTCCGGATGCTCAGGCGAAAGCTGCAGCATTGCAGGACGGCGATGTTATGTTGCTTGAAAATGTTCGGTTCCATGCTGAAGAGGAAAAGAATGATCCGGAGTTTGCTAAGAAATTGGCATCTCTTGCTGAAGTGTATGTCAATGATGCCTTCGGTACAGCACACCGTGCTCATGCTTCTACAGAAGGCGTATCTCACTATTTGAGTCCCAGTGTTTGCGGATTTTTGATTGAAAAAGAAATTCGTATTATGGGTGGTGCTTTGAGTAATCCGAAAAGACCTTTTGTCGCAATTTTGGGCGGTGCAAAAGTTTCGGATAAAATTGGTGTTATTCATAATTTGATGGATAAAGTGGATACGTTGATCATTGGCGGTGCGATGGCGTATACATTCCACAAGGCAAATGGATACAGAATCGGAAATTCGTTGTGTGAAGATGACAAGATTGATCTTGCAAAAGAGTTGATGGCGCAGGCTCAAGAGAAGGGAATTCGTTTTCTGCTGCCGGTAGATAACAGAGCCGGAGATAAGTATGATCCGGACTGTCATGCAATTGATGTGGATTCTGATAATATTCCGGACGGATATATGGGCTTGGATATTGGACCGCGGACCGAAAAATTGTTTGCAGATGCTATTCAAGGCGCAGGAACAGTTGTTTGGAATGGACCGATGGGTGTTTCTGAGTGGGAGAAGTTTGCCAGCGGAACCAGACAGGTCGCTCAAGCGGTTGCTTCCAGCGGGGCTATTTCTATTATCGGTGGTGGTGATTCAGCTGCAGCGATTGAGAAATTAGGTTTTGCTGATAAGGTAACTCATATTTCTACAGGAGGCGGAGCCTCTTTGGAATTTTTGGAAGGGAAGACTCTTCCGGGCATTGCATGCTTAGATAATAAATAATTCGATATTATGAATCGGCATTGCCGAATTTCGGTAATGCCGAGTATGTTTTGATTTAGAAAGCGGAGGAAGAAACATGAATAGAGAAAAGAGACGTACCGTTATTGCGGGTAACTGGAAGATGAATAAGACCCCGTCGGAAACGACGACATTTGTTCAGTCTTTGATCCCGGCGGTAAAAGATGCTGTATGTGACGTTGTCATTTGCGTGCCGTATGTGGATTTGCAAAATGCGGTTTCTGCTGCGGCAGGAACGAATATAAAAGTAGGTGCTGAAAATCTACATTGGGAGAAAAACGGCGCTTATACAGGTGAAGTCAGCGCAGAGATGTTGTGCGATTTGGGTGTAGAATATGTAATTATCGGTCACAGCGAGCGCAGACAATACTTTGCAGAGACGGATGAGACGGTCAATCAGAAAGTTTTGACTGCTTTGCAAAATGGATTAAAACCGATTGTGTGTGTCGGAGAATTGTTGGATGAACGTGAAAAAGGGATTACGGCAGAAATTGTATCGATGCAGACAAAGGTTGCTTTAAGAAATGTTTCGGCGGAAGAGATGAAAAACATTATTATCGCGTATGAACCGGTTTGGGCGATTGGAACTGGGAAAACGGCGACATCTGATCAGGCTGATGAAGTGAACGGTATTATTCGTAATACCGTGCAGAGTTTGTATGGAGAAGAAGTTGCGCAAGGGCTGACAATTCAATATGGTGGATCGATGAAACCTGCAAATGCTGCAGAATTGTTGGGCAAAGAGAATGTAGACGGAGGATTGATTGGCGGAGCCGCGCTGAAGGTAGAGGATTTTGCGGCTATCGTTAATGCTGCTGAATAATTTGACTTTTACTGCCTGCCTTTTGAGGCAGGCAGCTGGTTTATTTTATTGGGGGATATAGGGAGGTGTACATAGTGAAAGAAAGGTTAGAACAGTTTCTAGCCAAAACAAAATCAGAGAAGATTTATAGCGTATTAAACATTTTGTTGATGGTTTTGCTGATTGGCTCTATTGCTTTTTCAGCTTTGGGCCTTTTGGACGCTGATACAGAACAAAAAAGCAGGTATTTACTAATTATTGTGCAGATTTGTATAGGAATTAGTGCTCTTTTTATTCCTACGGTAGCACATAAGAAATTTAATCTTAAAATTCCTATTTATTTGCGCGTTATTCTGGTCGTTTTTATTTATTTAGCGGTATTCTTAGGCGAGGTCAGCGATTATTATTATAAGGTTCCTTTTTGGGATACAATTTTGCATACGTTCTCTGGTTTTATTTTTGCTATTATCAGTTTATCTATTATCAATTTGCTAAATGATAATAAATCGGTACATTTGCAAATGAGTCCCCTTTTTGTTGCGTTATTTGCATTTTGTTTTGCTGTTGCATTGGGTGTATTGTGGGAGATTGTAGAGTTTTCTATGGATAATCTATTAGGATTAAACTCACAAAAATTTATTCCTGAAACAACAGCCTTGTTTAACGGCGGGAATAGTTTTGCACCATTGGCAGGAACAGATGGGGAGATCGCCGCATTTTTCCGTCAGCCTTCCGGGTATAAATATGCTCTCGAGGACACTATGGGAGACTTAATTGTTGATTGTCTGGGCGCGCTGGTGGCATCAGTTTTAGATTATATCATATTGAAATATAAGACTTCAAAATATGCAAAATTGATTATTACCAAAGACAATCATAGCGATGATGTAAGTATGGCAGACACCTCTGCGACGGGCGAAGAAAAACTTCTTCAATCGGAAAACGAAGAGGCTGTTGTTCAAGATTCTGTTTTGAGTGATTCAGAAGGTTCCGAACATACGGATTTATAAAGAAATAAAATGAAAAAAAGCAGGGAATTATCCCTGCTTTTTTTAATGTTGAACCTTTTGTTTTATGGCTGTTCGGTCAAGTGCTGCGGCAAAAAGAAGATATAAAATGCCGCTGCCGATAGATTGAAATAGATTTCCCGGTATTTCGGCAATTGCTCCGGCAAAGCCATTTAAAATCCAGCCGCCCAGAAAATATCCGCCGACCGTGATGAAGCATCCGATTAAAAGCGCAATCATATTACGTTTACAGATAAAACGGGGGCTTTTTGAAGTAAATGCAATTGCAAGCAAAGCCTTTACAATAACGGTAATCAAAATCCATTGTGCGGCTCCAGACATTAAGTCCGATAATCCACCCCCGATCGCTCCTGCGATACAGGCATAGGGAAGAGGTAAAATGGCTGCCGACAAATAGATCATACAGTCTCCCAAATGAATATATCCGCCGGATGCCGGGGATGGGATATGGATCATGGTTAATACGAAAGTGAGCGCCGCAAAAAGTGCGGTTAAAATCATGTTTTTTAAAATTTTAGATTGTTTCATCTTATCATTCCTGTCTTATTTATTGGTAGTATTATACAGGAAATCTGAATATATGTATATGGTTAAATATTTATAATTTTATATAGTCAGATTTTTAAGGTATAAAAAATCCCACCTGACCGTATATTCGATATGGGAAATCAAACCCTGTTAAAAAACAGGACGGGTAAGATCGCTCTGCTGTTTTGTGCTCCCAACGTCCGTCATCCGGGAGGTCTGCAAACCTGCAGCAGAAGTCGAAATCCCTTATTTGAGATGTAGGTTTTAATTAAACCATATCATACGAATCACGCAGGAATTTTTTTGTATTAAAAATGATAGCAACCGACTTTATTCTTCGATATCCTTTTCTACCGTATCGAAATCAAAAAGGCCTGCTGTTTCTGCTCTTGCTTCAAACAGTTTTAAAACGGTATTAAATTCCTCTTCATCATCAATCGTTACCAAGGAATCTTCTCCGTCTTCTTCGGCTGCAAGGCATTTGAGAATGATAAATTCACATTCATCATCATCTGCATGCTCAGCTTCTACCAGTGCCAGATATAAGTTGTCATTGTTTTCAACACCGTCGACAACCATATAGTCTATATTATTGCCTTCTTCATCTGTTAAGGTGATTACATCGGCCTCTTCTTCGTGCTCACAGTTGCATCCGCAGCTGCAATGATCATCGTGTTTGCAATCGCTCATTCTTTTTCTCCTTTTGGGTTTTATTACAGCTTTATTTTACATCAAAACGCAGCTATTGTCAAGAGCCCTGTATAAAAAACCTGTTTTTCCCTATATATTCGAGAAAAACAGGTTATAAAATCAATAAAGTGCTTTTTTAATTTTTCATTTTTATAAAATTTTTATCTATGCGATTTTATGCTTTTATAGACCAGTTTTTTAGTCTTCCGCCAAATTTGTGTGCAAAGTCAATCATATTGGTGCAATTTAATTGAAGTCGTTCAAATCCCAACTTGCTTTTTTGCTCTAAAATAATCATATAGGTTTTAATATTGGAGTACGGAATATTGCTTTCAATAATTTCGGCTCCTTTGAGTGCTGATAGAATAAGCCCGTCTTTTTTTGCCTCATTGGCACAATTCTGCGCTTTTTGCAGCTCGTCAAAGGTTAATACATACACCAGCGTTTTGTCTTGTGTCGGATCCAGTCTTTCACGTGAGAGACGATCATATATCTGACGGTTATACACTTCATATATATCATATTCCGAGGGCATTGCCTGGGTAAGAAATACATTCCAATTTTCATCGGGGATCAATTCGCAGCTGATTGGCAGAGCAAATTTTTTTGCATAAGTTGTGATGGTATTCTGCGTATATTCAGTAGGGATGTAGATGTAAAATGTCATTTGCTTATTTTCAGAATCATCAATGACCGTCCCTGCTAACAGTGCGTTGATTTTTTCGCAGTATTTTGTTAAGGAAGAATGGATGGTCATCATTTGTCTTGGTGATGCATCGGGCATAGGCTGAATCTGAAGTTTTGCCAAAAACGGATAACTCTGCAGCGGAATCAAATCCAATAATGCCAATTCAGTAATTTTTACAAATTGGTCTTTTTGAACAACGGTATACACCGGCCGGCATTTTACCTTATTTTGTAAAAAAAGACTAACCAGGTACAATACAATAAGCACAATCAAAAAGGGAATCAAATTCAATAAAAACAAAAACAGTTCTTCGGTGGTTCCCTCTTTCGTGATGATCCAGATAACGCTCACGATGGATGCCATCATGTAGGCAACAGAGCCGGTTACTAATGCATTTCCAAATCCGATCAACGGCGTCAATGCCGAAAATAAAGTGATTCCGATTCCTCCGAAAATCCAATCCAGGATATATCCCTCTCCTCGGAAAATACCAAATATAATAAAAATAATGCCAAGCAAAATGCCAAATAAGGTAACGGGACGGAGCAAGTAATTGAAGAATCCTTTGATTCCTGAACCGAATTTCATTTTGGGAGAATGGACTTGTTCAAATATTTTTTTTCGATATTTTTTTATTTGTTCTATTGTCATTATATTTTTGTTCATGACAAACTCCAAGTATATTTTTTCTTTATTATATCAAAAATACTGTTTTTTTTCAAGTGCATCATAGATCTTATATTTTAAAAAAAAGAAAATCCTGTTCCCAACACTTCATTATAAAGGAACAGGAAGTTTTCATTGAAACGAGTTTTACAGTAAAAGCGCAAACATCACGGGAATCGTGATAATGGAAAGAGTATGGGAAATCAGTGCCATGCTTGCTCCGGGAGTGGTGTCACCACCATAAGCGGCCGGAAATACAACGGTATTTAAGCCTAAGGGCATTGCTAACGCGCAAAGTGCCGGTAGAATAATATTTTCATCTGTACCGATTAGTTTTAAGATACTGATGATCGCAGCCGGAATGACGATTAATCTTAAAATGGAAGCGATATATACAGACTTTTGTGAAGCCAGCAGTTTTAATTTATAATCGCCAATCACAAATCCTGTTAAGATCATGGCAAGCGGGGCCATACAGTTTGCGGCTGAACCGATTGCGTTGGTTAAGAATGAAGGTAGCAATACGGTTACCGTATCATTTTCCGAAGTTCTGGTTAACAGTAGGCCAATCAATGCCCCAACGATCAGCGAAATAAAAATGGGGTTGAGAAAGGACTTGGGTGAAAATTTCTTTCCGTTTTGCGGAATCAGAATCGCAACGCCGATGGAATAAACAAATACGTTCAACGGCAAAGTAAAGATCATATAATCAAACAGCGCGTCGGGGAATACTCCTGCGACAACCGCCGTGCCCATAAAACTGTAATTGGCTACCGCAAAAGAATAAAAATAAATATTGCGTTTATAAGCATCTTTGGTAAAAATCCGGCATAAAACTAGCGCCAAAGGTATGGTAACCGCCATAATGGCAATGCTATATAGGATGTAGGTCCACTTTCTGGACAAAATATCGACCGTACATTTATACATAAAGGTGTTTATAACAATGCACGGAACAAAAATATAGTTCTCAAGTTTTGAGATCACCGCCGCGGTATCCTTGGGAACTAATTTTAGTTTGTTCAGTAAAAAACCGATGGCCATAAATAAGAACAACTCTAACATTTTATATAAGGTGGAAAGAAAGACTTCCATTTTTCATACAACTCCCATGTCAAAATATGTTTTTTGCTTGTGATCGAAAAATATTTTACCTCAGTTTTCTGCAAGAAAATATTTTTCTTTGTCTTTTTCCGTCAGCTGCCGAATTACTTTACAGGGATTACCTGCTGCCAAAACGTTTTCAGGAATGTCACGGATGACGACGCTTCCTGCTCCGATTACAGTATTGCTGCCAATCGTGACCCCGCCGATGATCGTTGTTGATCCGCCGATCCATACGTTATCTCCGATTGTTACGGGGAAGGCATATTCGAGCCCTTGTACACGCTGCTGTACGTCAAACGGATGCCCTGCCGCATAAATGCTGACATTGGGCGCAATGAGAACATTGTCTCCAATACGCACCATGTTTCCGTCTAGAACGATAAAGTTGTAATTGGCAAAAAAATTCTCTCCCACTTCAATGTGATATCCGTAATCACATTTAAAAGGCGGCAGAATATCTATTTTTTCCCCGGTCTTTCCTAATATCTTTTTGATTGCTGTTGCGCGTTCTTCATAATGTGACGGGGGTATTTTATTATATTCAAATACAGCGTCTTGGATCTTGTATCGATGTTTTACCAGCTCTCCGCTGGGCAGATACAGATATCCTTTTTCCATTTTTTCTTTTTCAGTCATGTGAATCAACTCCAAAAATTATTATACCACTATGCTTTCAAAAAGTAAACAGATGTTGGCTGGTGTTGCGGAATTTGTCGCAGAAATCAGGTGAAAAGCGTAAAATCCGAGCTTGACAGCGGGTTGTTTTTCTTTTATAATAAAAAAGGAATATTGGAAAATAAAGGAAAAATTGATTTTTATATTAGGTACACGTTTTTTAAGATCAATAAATGTTTTGTGTGCAGGGCAGTTTTTGTGGTCAAGTCAAAGTTCCCGAATAAAGTTATCATAAGTTCTGATACGCAATTTATGCAAAGCTGTCGGGCGATAGGTGAATTTTTCTGTAAAAATTAAAAATGCAGAAGTCTTGGAGGCATAATAGACAGTTAAAAGATGAGAGTAGGGCATAGTAGTACGTGGTTTGGAAACTACGAAAGAAGAGCGTGCGAGATTAGTTTTGTAAGAAGAACTGATATGGAAAAAGAGTAATAAATATAAAGGTAAAATAATCACAGAAAATGTTTAAGATAGAGATCAAACGACTTAAAAGTAGTGTTAGAAAGGAAGAAAAAAGGCATGAAGTATTATTTGCAGGAAAAATCCAAGGTATTATCGGCATTAAAAACGTCTGAAAACGGACTTTCACAAACGGTTGCGGAGGAACGTGTTCAAACTTACGGAAAAAATAAATTGGCTCAGACAAAAAAGCAAAGTATCGTCGTTCGCTTTTTAAAACAGTTTGCCGATCCAATGATTATTGTATTATTGGTGGCAGCGGTTTTATCCGGGATTACGTCGGTATATTCCGGAGAGTCTCTTGCGGACGTTTTTATTATTTTATTTGTGGTCATTTTGAATTCTGTTCTGGGGGTTATTCAGGAAAGCAAAGCGGAAAAAGCAATAGATGCATTAAAAAAGATGACGGCTGCCACGTCGAAGGTGTTGCGTGACGGAAAAATTCAGCATATAAAGAGTGAAGAATTAACCGTTGGAGATATTGTGCTGTTAGAAGCCGGAGACAGTGTGCCGGCGGATTGCAGAATTTTAGAATGTGCTTCGCTAAAGGCAGAGGAATCCGCATTGACCGGGGAATCTGTTCCAGTAGAGAAGACCGATAGTCCTTTAACTTCTTCGGATGACACGGTTCCGTTGGCAGATCGTAAAAATATGGTTTATATGGGAAGTACAATTGTTTACGGACGCGGAACCGTTGTTGTTTGTGATATTGGAATGAATACGGAAATGGGAAAAATTGCATCGGCATTGACGCTGGCAAAAGAAGAGTCAACCCCATTGCAGAAGAAGCTTTCCGGCTTAAGCCGTGTTTTGACCTGGATTGTATTAGCCGTTTGTGTGGTCATGTTTGTGGTAGGCATTTTAGAGCGTGGTGCATTTACGCTGGAAGGTGTTTTGGATACGTTTATGATTGCGGTAAGCTTGGCGGTTGCGGCCATTCCGGAAGGACTTGCGGCTGTGGTAACAATTGTGCTTAGTATGGGCGTTACAAAAATGTCTAAGCGCAATGCCGTGATTCGGAAAATGACCGCGGTGGAGACTTTAGGCTGCGCACAAGTGATCTGTTCGGATAAAACGGGGACTCTGACTCAGAATAAAATGACGGTAGTAGATGCTTATACGGCCGATCCTGCATTGTTGGCCAAAGCGGTTAGTCTGTGTTCGGATGCGGAGATGGAACAGGAACAGGCGATTGGCGAACCGACGGAATGCGCGTTAGTGGAATATGCATTCCGGCAGGGATTCAATAAATCAGACCTCAAACAGGTGTTGCCGCGTATCGGAGAAGCTCCGTTTGATTCGCAGCGGAAGATGATGTCTACGGTGCATCAGGCAGCCAATCAATTTGTTCAGTTTACCAAAGGGGCGCCTGATGAGATTTTAAAACGGTGTACGTCGATTTTAGACGCCGGAACGGTACGTGTAATTACCGATGCAGACCGAGAAAGAATTTTGCAGGAAAATAAGGCTTTTGCAGATAAGGCGCTGCGTGTTTTGGCAGCAGGCTATCGTTCTTATTCAGAAAAGCCCGGAGATTTTTCTCCGCAGGCATTGGAACAGAATTTGATTTTTGTCGGCTTGGTCGGCATGATTGATCCGGTTCGTCCTGAGGTTTGTGCTGCGGTGCAAAAATGTAAACAAGCCGGGATAGAAGTGGTAATGATTACCGGGGACCATATTGATACCGCCGTAGCGATTGCCAAAGAATTGGGTATTGTAACCGATGCGTCGCAAGCGATCATGGGAGCGGAACTGGACAAGATGAGCGATGCACAGCTGGAGCAGAATATTACCCGCTATCACGTATATGCGCGTGTACAGCCGGAACATAAAGTTCGTATTGTGCAGGCTTGGAAAAAATTAGGAAAAGTAACAGCCATGACCGGAGACGGTGTTAATGATGCTCCGTCAATTAAAAGTGCGGATATCGGAATCGGCATGGGTATTACCGGAACGGATGTTACCAAAAATGTTGCGGATATGATTTTGGCGGATGACAACTTTGCAACCATTGTAACAGCGGTCGAAGAAGGACGCCGCATCTATGCCAATATCCGCAAAGCCATTCAATTTTTGCTTTCGTCCAATTTAAGTGAAGTGCTTGGCATTTTTATTGCAACGATATTGAATTTTACATTGCTCAAACCTGCGCATATCTTATGGATTAACCTGATTACAGATAGTTTGCCGGCGCTGGCGCTGGGCATGGAGCCCGATGAGGCCGATTCGATGAAGCAAAAGCCGCGGGATTCCAAAGAGGGGATTTTCTCCGGTGGGGTCGGCTTGGATATTGCATATCAGGGATTGTTTGTGGCCGCACTGACTTTGGGTGCCTATTTTATCGGACACTTTGTTGAATCCGGCGTTTGGGAGATTACAGAAAGTGCAGACGGTATGACGATGGCATTTTTAACGATGTCGATGGCTGAAATTTTTCAATCATTTAATATGCGCTCTCGGCGTAAATCTATTTTTACTCTTCGCAAGCAGAATTTATTTTTGTGGGGTGCGGCTGCAGCGGCCTTAGTTTTGACAACAGCAGTCATTTATGTGCCTTTCTTAAAAACAGCTTTTGGCTTTACTTCCATTAGCCTTGTTGAATACGGTATTGCTTTGGCGCTTGCTTTTGCCATTATTCCGTTGGTAGAAGTTGTCAAATGCTTTCAGCGTTTGTATGCGAAAAATAAAAAGAATAAAATCAAATAGAAAAGCTTAAAAAAATTCCCGGCGATACCGTATAGGTATGCCGGGAATTTTTTTCTTAATATAAAGAAAAGAAATTTATTCTTGTTCTGAGGATTCGTCTGTTTGAGGTTGAGAAGACTCTTGTGTATCAGATACTTGCGCTTCTTTTGTGTCTTCGTCCCAATATCCTTCTTCCATATCTGCCGGACAGTGGTCGCAGTCTTGTTCCAGACAAGTAGCGCATTCACAGTCATCAGAATCTACGCATTCATCACAGCTTCCGTCACATCCAAAATCATCATCGTCCAACTGGGGAGCATCGATATAATTTGCTCCGCCGCAGTCACAGCCGCAATAGTCTTCCTCGTTGTATTCGTTTTTATCTGCAATGTATTCCAGTGCTTTTTTCCCTACATAAATTGCGGCACCAGCAGCAACGGCAAGGCCTACTGCAAGTCCGAACCCTTTTAAGAAATCCTTGTTTGACATATGATCAGCCGCCTTTCATCTTGTGATAGAAATAAAAGTATTTTCAATAAATTTATTATAACAAATTTTTTCTATAAAATCAAGATTTCTTTCTTTTTTTTAGAATTGTGCCGTAAATAATATAAAAACAGGTCCTACTCCAATTCTTTTAGACAATGTGATAATGCATCCACCTCGTTCCATGGAACAAAATACCCGGCGCCCTTAGCACAAAAAACAGAGCCGCAAGGATTTTTTTCGTCCTTGTCCGGATCATAGTCGCTTTCGGCCAATACTTGCTGCGGATCACGGCAAAAATCGTAGCCGGCCGGTTGTATGCTGATACTGCCGGTTCCTCGAGAGGCCGCAGCCAGTTGTTGCGGGTAATCCATGATTTCACGAAAAAATGCGGTCCCGGTAATTTCGCAAAAGGAATCTAAGGTTTGAGGCGGCTGGCATTGCGCGTGCATTCGTTGCAGATCTGATAAAATTTTCCCTGCCAGCGTATTGGGTACGGTGATTTGAAAGGTACAGATCGGTTCCAGAATGTCTGTGTCGCCTTTTCTCAAAGCCTGTCGGATTGCACGATAGGTGGCTTGTCGAAAGTCTCCGCCCTCTGTATGCTTCAGATGATCTTTGAACGCCAACAAAGTGATTTTAGTGTCTGTCAGCGGCGCACCTAAAGATGTGCCTCGATGTGTCTTTTCCAGTACATGCGTTCGAATCAGATTCTGTCTGGAGGAATCTGTGTTGTTTACACTGGGTTGATATTCAAATAAAATCCCGCTTCCGCGCGGCGCAGGCTCTACTCGGAGAACGACTTCCGCATAATGACGCAGGGGCTCATAATGGCCGACGCCAATCGCCGAACCCTTTGGGGTTTCTTTGTATAAAATACGCGGTGGGCCGAATGTGAGCTCCATTCCAAAGCGATCCTGCATTAGTTTTTGCAAAATTTCGATTTGAATTTTGCCCATTACATGTATCAGAATTTGTTGTTTTTCTTCATTGTATTCTACTTTCAGGGAAGGTTCTTCTTCTTGCATGAGATTGAGATTGCGCAAGATCGTAGAGGAATCTGCATTGGCACAAAAGACTTCCACCATCAGGGGTGGGGTAAAGACGGAAGAAGGCTGCTCGGCATTCGGATATCGGTCGCCTGTTTGTAGATGCTGCAGGCCCGTAACTGCGACCAGCATACCGGCTGTTGCTTGAGGGACGCAGGTATAGCGGTTTCCATTATAGATTCGAATCTCGTTTATTTTATCTTCGTGGATAGCCTGTTTTGTTTTTATGGTTCCGCTGTTGATTTTTAAAAAAGATAATCGGGTGTTTTTTTCGTCATGGGTTGTTTTATAAATCTGAAAAGATAAGGGCTTTTCGGGATCTAAAACAGTATCGGGGCAAAATTGGTCCAGTCCTGCTAATAATGTATCGACGCCTTCGCCTGTTAAGGCACTTCCGTGATATACCGCAAAAATTTTACGTGAAGCAATCGCTTTTTGCGCGGCACAGGTAAGAGTTTGAGGTTGGAACTGCCCGTTTAAGAAGCATTCTAACAGCTCAGGATCCGTCAGGGCGATATTTTCTATAGTATTTTCGTGAAAGGGAAGTGAGAAATCGCAGCACCCCTCGTCAAAAAACTCTTTTAACTGCGTTTCTGTTCGGGTTAAGTCTGCAATCGGGCTGTCACATTTATTGATAAAGAAAAAAACAGGCAGATTTTGTTTTTTTGCCAACTGCCAAAAGGTTTTTGTATGTGCTTGTACCCCGTCCGTTGCGCTTACGACAATCAGCGCTACATCGGTTACGGACATTGCACGCTCGGCTTCTGTTACAAAATCTGCATGCCCTGGGGTGTCTACCAGATAGTATGTTCTATGTTCGGTTTGAAACGTTCCTTGTGCCGAAAAAACCGTAATGCCGCGTTGTTGCTCTATAGGATGATAGTCTGTTACCGTATTTTTGTTTTGTACGGAACCCAGTTTGCGAATAGCATGGGACTGGAATAAAATCTGTTCGCAAAGTGTCGTTTTTCCGGCGTCGACGTGTGCAAAAATGCCGATGGTTTGATTCATATTCTTCCTCCGAATCATAATCTTTCCTTAGTATATCACACTTCTTGTCTACTTGCAAGACGGATAAAAAAACTTGTTATTTTCGTTTAAAGAAACCTTTTTGTTATAAATAAAGCGTAAAAACGATAAAATGTAAATGGGATATAAATTTTGGAAATTCTATTGATTTTTATGTGCCGGAATGGTATAATAATGAATAATAGATAAACCTGATCTTTATAGGAAAAATCAGATTAAAGAGGTGCAATACGATGGAAAAGAAACTCAAAGTAGGTCTGGTAGGCTGCGGTGGTATGGGCAATGTGCATTGCGATGCTTACAAATGGATGCAAAACGTTGAAGTGGTGGCCCTTTGTGATATTGTGATAGACAAAGCGGAAGCTTATAAGAAAAATTTCGGCTTTGACTGCTACACCACAAAGGATTATATGGATTTGGTCAACGATCCGTCGATCGATGCGATCGATATCACGACCCCCAACTATTTGCATTCTATTATTGCGATCGCTGCGCTGAATGCCGGCAAACACGTATTTAGTGAGAAACCGGACTGTATGCTTGCTTCTCAGGCAGAAGAGATGAAAGCTGCTGCTGAAAAATCCGGAAAGACATTGATGGTTATGCGCAATAATCGGTATTATAACGGTTCCATCTTTGTTAAAAACTTTATTGAAGACGGCAAGATGGGCGAAATTTACGCAGGACGTTGCGGCTGGATTCGACGCCGTGGTATCCCGGGTAAAGGCGGCTGGTTTACAACCAAAGAATTATCCGGAGGCGGTCCGCTGATTGATTTGGGCGTCCATATGATTGACTTGTCTATTTGGCTGATGGGTAATCCAAAGCCGGTTGCTGTTTCAGGCTGTACTTATACAAAATTTGCCAATGACGAAGCTTCTGCGGACTCTGTTCATGCCGCATACGGTGAAAAGGTTGAAAACGGAACTTTTGACGTAGAAGACCTTGCTATGGGCTTTATCCGGTTTGATAACGGCGCTTGTTTGCAAATCGAATTTTCTTGGGCGTCTAATATCGAAAATGAAAAGAAATTTGTTGAACTCAGAGGTACGAAAGCCGGCTGTTCTATCGTAAACGAAAATGACGTTTATATTGCCGGTGAAGATCATGGATATTTGTATGACCTTCGTCCTCGTACAAGCGGCACGAACGGACATGCGGCAAACTTAGTTCATTTTGTCGATGTGGTTCTAAACGGAGCTAAGCCGGACTTTGAGCCGATTCAGGGCGTTAATATGATTAAAATTCTCAATGCGATTTACGAGTCTGCAAAGACAGGCAAAGAAGTTTTACTGTAATCGTGGCAAAAAAATACTATGCCGTACGTAAGGGCTCAGTAACAGGAGTATTTGAAGATTGGGAGACTTGCAAAAAAGCTGTAGACGGATATTCGTGTGCAGAGTACAAGTCTTTTAAAACGTTACAGGAAGCTCAAGATTATTTATCTTCCGCTGATCCGTCCGCTTGTTCGGACGGCAGCGGGGATAAGGAACCTTGTCCGTTGCCGGGACAGGTGATTGCCTACGTTGACGGAAGCTTTAATGCTCAGACAGGGATCTACGGTTATGGGTGCGTTTTATTGGATACGGAAGGGTTACAAGAAGAACTTTGCGGAACAGGAAATCATCCTCAAGCCGTTTCATCGAGGAATGTATCCGGTGAGTTGCTGGCAACGATGACAGCCGTCCGTTGGGCGTCTGATCACGGGTATGCCTCTATTTTGATTTGTCATGATTATGCGGGCATCAGTGCCTGGTTTACCGGTGCGTGGAAAGCGGAGAGTTATGTGGCGAAAGCCTATGTCCAATATTTGCGTACGTATCAAAATACGCTGCAAATTTCTTTTAAAAAGGTGCAGGCGCACACCGGCGTCCAGTGGAACGAGCGGGCAGATATCCTAGCTAAGGGCGCAGTGGGAATTTTATAATATTTGATATCAGAAAGGAGGGTATAAGGTATCGGTTTGTTTTTTAAGAGCAAAGAAAGAAAGCCTCGAGCAATAGCGTTTGTTGATTATGAGCATTGGTATATTTCCTTAAATAAAATGTTTCATATTAAGCCGGATATTGGTGGTTGGGTAAGAGATATGTCCAGAACCTTGGACGTAAAAGATATTTATTTTTTTGGAGATTTTTCAAACAATTCGGCTTTGCGGGAAGAAATGACTAAAATCCGTGGGTTTTCCAGTAAAATTATTGAAACATCCAATGTAAGTAATCGAATCAAGAAAGATTTTACGGATTTTATTATGCTGGACCATATTTATCAAACAGCGATGGCATATCGAGATAATATTGATGTGTTTATTTTATTTACAGGCGACGCGCACTTTAACTCTGCGGCATCTTTCTTGAAGAATATTTGTAAAAAAGAAGTCGGGATATATGGTATTCGTGGCGGGTTCAGCAATCAGCTGAAAACAACGGCTTCTTGGTGGGTTGAGTATCCCAATGATGTAGAGCGGTATAAACCGTATTTCCAACTTATTTTTGATAATTTGAATGATTTGGAAAAGTCCGACCGACGCAGAAAAGCGTTACCGACTTTTATTAAGACGGTAGAAACCGTCAGCCGAAAATATAATGTGTCACGAGAATCGGTTCGAGCTGCCATGCAGTGGTTGGTAGACAACGGTTATTTGATTCGGAAAACAGAAAATTCATTTGGAAAAAGTATTATAACAATTACGGCCAATTGGCACAGAGTGGTAACAGATGGGTTATGGACTCCGGCCGTAGATCGGTCGTTAACCGCTTCGCATAAACGTAAACCTGGAAAACGAGGATAAAATGAAACTCCCCCTTTAAAGGGAGAGTTTCATCTTTAAAAAAGACTGCTGTATGGCAGTCTTTTTTGTATACTGAATTTATTTTTTATTTAAAATAATACCAATGTGCCCATCAGATAGATCCGTAAAGGAATCCATACGGTCGGTATCGCAATAACGGAAAATAAAAACAGTAGAAGGGCTAAAACAAAAAATCTTTTTTGAGCCACCTTTGCAGATTTCCATAAATAGATGATGCCGACAATAAAAAAGGCTCCCCATGGCAACAGGGCAGAAAGAGAATACAAGAAAAGCTGTCCCCGAAAAAAGGCTGCCGCAATAGCTCCGAGCGGCGCACATATCATGCAAAGAACACTGTAAATAAAAGCTTTTTTGGATAACGCAAATAGGTCTTTCTCTGCATTCTGTGTCGTTTCGCTTTGGTATGCAAAATCCAAAGCGTTCCGGCACTTAGGACAGTATTTCTCTTCGTCAGAAGCTTCGTATCCGCAATGCTTACATTTCTGAGACATGGTGGTTTACTCCTTTGTGGAACCGGTAATAATTTCAAGCAAATTTTTATACTGCCGCGGATTTGTCTTTTTCAGTGCGTTTATTTTTCTTGCAATAAACAGGTAAAAGTCGTATTCTCCTCGGATTGTGATATACGGAATGGCCTCCGAAAAATCCAAATCATATGCTTTACAGATTTTAAAAACAACATCGGGGGACGGTGTTAATTTTTTCCCTGAACGGGGATCTGCGCCTTTTTCTAAAGAAGACAAGTAGGTATGTGCAATGCCAATTTGGGCACTAGCTTCGCGCAGACTTAATCCGCGTTTTGCCCGTTCTTCAATTAAGATCTGTTCAAAACTTTTATTATTCTTCGTCCCAGTTGTGGTAGACGTTTTGTACATCGTCGTCATCCTCAAGCATATCGAGTAATCTTTGCATTTTTTCTTTTAGTTCTTCGCTGTCTATTGCCGTATAGGTGCTGGGAACCATGGCCTCTTCTGCCGAAATAAAAGTATAGTCGTTTTCTTTTAAAAAGTCTCTGGTCTGCCGGAAATCGTCATCCGGTTGCGTATAAATCTCATATACTTCGTCTTCTACCACAAAGTCGTCGATAGGAGCCTCCATACATTTTTCCATTAACGTGTCTTCGTCATATTCAGCTTTGTCGATGACGATAACTCCTTTTTTAGAGAACATCCAGTTTACAGAGCCGGATTGACCTAAATTTCCGCCGTTTTTATCAAAATAATGTCTCAGGTTACCTGCAGTACGATTACGGTTATCTGTCAGACAGTCTACAATGACGGCAATGCCACAAGGCCCATATCCTTCATAGGTGATATTTTCATAATTTTCTGTATTAGAATCGCCTGCAGCCTTTTTAATAACACGGTCGATGTTATCAGAAGGAACGTTGTTATCTTTTGCTTTAGCGATTAAATCTCTTAACTTTGTGTTTGATGCGGGGTCGGGTCCCAGTTCTTTAACAGCTTGCGTGATTTCTCTGCCGATTTTGGTAAAAACCTTTGCACGTTGAATATCTGTTTTTTCTTTCTTGTGTTTGATATTATTCCATTTAGAATGTCCTGACATAAAAAGGAGCCTCCGATTTTAAAATTAAAATATTTGATTTTATTGTTAAAATATTAGTGGATGCGGATACTGATAATGTAAGCTGTAATGGTCCACAATAACGTATATAAGACAAGCCATAAAGGAGTTACTAATCCGGGAACCGTCAAAAATGCCGCTTCCGTAAGCAGTAATCCGATGTAAATACTGAACTTTTTTATAAAAGAACAGCTGGCGGAAATGGGGACTAATTTTTTTGTCCATAAAATACTTTTTAATGCACCTAGCGCGCTTTTCGTGGTAATCATTACCGGGTCCGGTTCTTTTTTCTCCATTTTTTTGTGCGCGGTATAAAGGATTTTGGTTTCTTCGCTGTCTGTTACCATGATGTTGATATCCGGAATATTGTAGCATCTGGATATCATATATTCATTGATGTTAAAATCCAAGGATTCTACTAAAATATTGAAATCCCCCAATTCTTCAGTCTTTTGTTTTAAAGTCGGGTTGACCGAATAATTGGCTGCTAAGACTAAAACCAACTTTTTGTTGATGGCAAGATAGGTCACAGATTTTCCGTGAGCGGCTAATTCTGTTTCTTTGTCTTGACTTAATGGCGTTATTCCGTAAGATAACAGCAGGTTGCGATTGCCCATATGGACCTCATCGTCATTGATGATTCCTACTAATCCATAATTTTGGATAGAGCGCAATGCGGAAATAGCCGAGAGGTTTTCTTTGGAAAAATGGCACATTTTAAAAACACTTTCGGCTAATGGGCTGCTGATTTCATTCAGTAGAACAACAGCATATTCCAAAGCTTTTGCCATGTGCGGCTTGTCCGTAAACAGAATATTTTCCAACGTTACCTGATTAGGCGGAAACAATTCATTGTCTTCAATCAGCAACGTTTGTGTTTGACGCAGATGATTGATCGAGTATCTGCCAAATAAGATGCTTCCTTCTTGCTGCAATTGTTTTTGCGTTCGAATATAAGGAATTAAAAATGCTGTTTGCCCCGGAATCCCTGCACAAAGACAGGTGAGCGCCGAAAAAGTTGCAAACATGACTGCTGGTCCTTGCAGCCAAAGGCTGATAAGACCTAAAACAACACAGACTCCAATAGCGATTTGCACAAAAGGATAACTATGTTTCTCCATAGGGTCTCCCGAATAAATCCGGTCGGTGATTTCCGGAAATTCTCGAACCGGGGTCACCATACAGACTTTATTGATATACCTCTTTTTTAGGTCTGCGTCTACGGTTTGCACACTAAAAAGGTCTTTGTCTCGAACAAATTGAATATTTGTAATGAATAATCGGATGTAACAGTATTTTAATAAATACGAAATAAACAGAAACAAGAAAACGGCCCAAGCAAAACATGCCGTTTGATTTTCCTTACTTACAATGGTCCAGATCAATTGAATCAAAGTAAAGAGAATGGCCGCAGCGCCAAAGGCGCTCATATGTGGCTGTTTGCTAAATAAAGAAAGGATTCCTTGCTTTAATTCTTTCAAACAAACAATGCCCACGATGACACAAAGGACTGCCGACAAAATAGGGGATCCAATCCAATTCGGAAAGAAGGACAGGGCAAAAGCTCCGCCCGTTGCAATCAATGTTATGATCACTTTGATCCTCAAATTGTTTTTTTGCCGAACGGCCTGTAGATATTGTTTTTCGTAATTTCGGTTGCCGTCCACAAACGGGCACCTCCATGCGTTATTCTTTCCGTTGTCGGAAGACTTCGTACATAAAAACGCCTCCGGCTACAGAAACGTTGAGCGAGTTGATTTGTCCGCACATCGGGATCTTTGTTAAAAAGTCGCAATGCTCTTTGACCAAGCGAGAAAGACCTTTTCCTTCTTCTCCCAGTACGATGGCAGTTGCACCTGAAAAATCGGTTCCGTACATGTCTTTTTCCGCGTCGCCGTCAGCACCGTAAATCCAAACTCCGCGTTTTTTCAGTTGTTCAATGGTGTCTGTGATGTTCGTTACCCGGGCAAGCCGTACATACTCACATGCTCCGGCAGCCGCTTTAAAAACTGCCGCCGTCAAACCACATGCTCCGCGTTTGGGTAAGATGATTCCATGTACTCCGCTCGCATTTGCCGTACGAATCAATGCGCCCAGGTTTCCCGGATCCTGAATGCCGTCCAACACTAATAAAAAAGGCTTTTCATTGCGTTCATCGGCATAATCGAGAATTTCTTCTACGGAAAAATAGGTGTAGTCGGTGCAAAATGCCAGAATTCCCTGGTGGTTTTTGCTTCCGCAGATGTTTTCAAGTTTTGCCTTGTCCGCTTCTACGATCACCAGTCCGGCTTCTCTTGCCATAGCAATGATTTTTTTGATCGAACCCTCATGTTCGCCATGTGCGATATAAATTTTTTCAACGGTCCGACCGCTTTTGATCAGTTCCAGTACAGGATTGCGTCCGATCACAATATTTTCAGCATCAACAGAAGCCTGCTTGGAAAAAGACGGTCTATCCGAAAACTTTTTTAAAGACGGCCGGGAGTTTGAACCGGTTCGTTTTTTATTATTTTTTCTGTCTTTCATGCTGCAACAACTCAATTCTATAATATATAATTATACCATATTTTTATTCTTTTTGCAAGGTTTGGTCTGAAATTTGTTAATCCTTTTTTAAAAAGATACCTTATCATTAATAAAAAAGATTCCG
>WHHJ01000001.1 GCA_014872655.1 Clostridia bacterium | reverse complement strand
CTTTGTTTGTTATCCACATTATAAATCGGTATCATTTTAACTAATGTTTAACAGCAAAATCTTTGAAATCTTTTCAAACATCTCGTCCGACGGCATCAAAACAACGGCCGCCACGTGATCCTTGAGCCCGGTACGATATAACAAAACCGTTTCCTTCTGAGGTTCATACACACTGTAACAACGACTGACCGCAACAGGAGCAGTCTGCAACAGTTGTTTGGCTTGTTCGCCGCGACCCAACGCTTTAAAATTGGATGCGTCAATGCTGCACAGCGGACTGTCCCACCGCCCGACCGAACGATAAATATGCAATGTTTTTTCGTCAATACAATAATGATAAACATATGTATCGCGAACAAATTTGGCAATGACGATTCCGGCCGCAACAAATACGACTAATTGCAGCACAACAGGCGGAACGGCTAGCCCCAATTTTTGAATGACATAACGACAAACGGGAAGTAAAATCACCACGCCAATCACCGTTAAAATAATCCCCGCCGCGCGTCCCTTCTTTTTCTGCGAAGTCTCTTGTACCATCTTTCATCCTCCGCTTAAAAATCAAATCCGGTCAAAATGGCCGTCTGTAGCAGTTTTTGTACCTTTTCAAAATCCGAGAGACAAAGCATCTCGCAGCCTGAGTTCCGATACCCAACCGGGACCCCGACCATCGCGGCATAAACGCCGACCCGGTTACGCTGAACCATTCCGGCCTCCGACTGTGTTTCTGAAGCCACAAAATCCTGAAAATCCACGCCGGCGTTTTTTGCAGACCGGTGCAAAAAGTCAATCATTTGCGTCTGGCTCACAACCCCTTTATCCGCAACCGTGATCACGGCGCCTTTTCCGAGCTGAACTTCGGTTTTATCAGCTTCAGATGAAGATGCCGCCACGGTATCGATAGCAATAAAGTAGGCCGGATCCACAGCGAACGCCACAGCGCCAATACCTCGATTTCCTACTTGCTTTTGCGTAGAAAAAACAAAAACAAACTCATTTTTTAATTGCGACAGATTCTCTCTGACAAAACGAATGAGCGACAACTGCAAAACGATTCCCACGCGATTGGTTAAAAAAGAAGCCGTTAAAAAAGATTCGTCGGCACCAACAAAGAATTCCGGCCTCATCGAACCAAAGGTACCCAAAGGAACCTTTTCAGATGCCTGCTGCGCCGTTGCAACTCCGATATCCACAAAAAAATCTTCGCCGCGAAGTTCTTGATCGTCTGTCGTGTTGGTTTCTAAAATCCCGGACACGCCGTTCGAAAACACAACCGTTCGGCCCACCATGCGAGACAAACGGCACTCGCCCACCGGAAAAACCAACAATTTCCCGTCCGGCTGGATATAACGGACCAACAGTCCGGAAGTGTCCACATACGCTGAAAACAAGACACGAGGACCGATCCCCTTTCCAAGGGTGGCAATCAAGTTTCCCATCGCGTCTACATCAATCTGGTCACAAAACGGTTCAATCTGCTCTCGCAGATAAGCCTGCACACAAGACTCATCCCCCGAAACAGAGGGAAATCGATTCAACTCCTGAATCTGCTGCATCCAATCTTTCACAGCGCATCAACCTCCTCATTTACTGCTTTGGCCAATTCAAACATCCCGTCTATATCATCACGCGAAGCAACGCCGACCGGCGAATGTAAGTACCGAGTAGGAGCTGAAAACGTAACGACCCGGCTACCCCCTACTGTTTTTTGCCAAATGGCCGCATCATTTCCGCCCGACACCATAGTTTTGGGCTGACAGGCAATATGACGACCACGGGCTAACGTAAAAATGTTTTCAACCAGCCGCGGCTCGTAAATCGTACCACGATCTGCAAACGAAACCGCGACCCCTCCGCCGACACAACACACCGTATCCGAGGGTTTTACTCCGCCGATATCCGCAGCGGTAGTGGTTTCCATCAACACCGTCAAATCGGGACGAATATGCCACGCCGCCGCCATCGCGCCGCGCAACCCAACTTCTTCCTGCACGCAAAAGGCAAAATAAGAATCATATTCCAAATCAGACTGAATCATTCGGATCAAATTATAACACCCAATTCGATCATCTAAGGCCTTCCCTTTGACCAGATTCCCCATCAAGCCAAACGGCCCGTCAAAATATACGCTGTCCCCTTCTACCACAAATTGTCGGGCTTCCTGCTCGTCCTTAGCGCCGATATCCACATACAACGTCTCCATTTTGGGGATCGCTGCGCGATCCTCTTTTTCCAGCAAATGCAGCGGAACCGCTCCGATAACACCGGGCAACATCCGGCTGCCTTCTGCGGTAGCCCGAACAAAAACCGCCTTGCCCACACTGACAGAAGCGCTGACCCCGACAGAATCCAAATACAACAATCCAGAAGAATCAATCCGCGTTACAACGTAACCCGTTTCGTCCATATGCGCTTCAAACAACAATTTTCGCTTGGGCTGCTTGCGGCCTTTTTTAAAAGCCAAAATATTGCCGGCGGGATCGACACGACCGGAACAATAGGGACTAATCTGATTTAAAATATAGGCCCGGACCTCGCTTTCATCCCCGCTCAGGCCGTTTAAAGAACAAAGTTTTTGCAGTATTTTCATCCCTGAGGTCCCTCCTTCAAATACGCGCAAATCAAGTCTGCCGTAGCTTCAACATCCGCTAAATCGCAGACCTCGACCGGCGTATGCATATTTCGGATAGGAATCGAAAGCAGCGCGGTCGGAATTCCCCCACAAAAAAACGGCAATATATCCGCATTGGTTCCGCTGGCGCCGGCCTGCACATGCACGGTGTGAGGAAGCTGATGCTCTTCCGCCAAATCCATCAGACTCCGTGTAAAATTCCGGTCAAAAAAGGCGGAACGCTCGATCACCACGCCACTGCCCAACGGCGGACAGTCTTTCACGCCCGGCTGATCGGCAAACGTCGCATCAACGCATAGCGCACGCTCGGGACAAATCGAGAACACACCCGGACCAGCACCTCGAAGCCCGGTTTCTTCCTGCGCGGAAAACAACACGGCAATATTCCATGCCAACGACTCAAAAGACTCAGAATCTGCTAATTTTTTTAAAGCAACAAAAAGCGCGTACACGCTCAACTTATTATCCAAAGCTCGTCCGGCAACCCGATTGCCCAATAAAGGACAAAACCGAGACTTTAACCGAACTCGGTCTCCAATCTGCACCCGGGCACAGACGGTCTCATAATCCAAACCCAAATCCACGTACATTTCCGCCACTTCCGGAAACTTGCGATCCTGATTTGACATCAAATGCGGAGGAACGGAACAAAATACGCCATCCAACCCATTGACCGACACTTCTGCCGCAGGCAAACAACGACGATCCACACCGCCGACACCGGAAACCTGTAAAAATCCCGAAGAATCGATACGCCTAACCAGAAAAGAAATTTCATCAAAATGGGCGTCTAATAAAATAGATGGTTTTTCGCCCATGCCGATTTGCGCTATCACATTGTTCATACGATCTCTCGTCACGTCACAACACAGCCCGGTTTGCCGGAGCTGTTCTTCCAAAAACACGGCGTACGCTTCTTCTCTGCCGCTGTCTGCATATGGCGTTAAAAATGTTTCTAACTGTGCCGCATTCGCAATCACGTTCATCCCTCCCGTACAGATAACGCCCGCAAAGATTCCTTTGCGGGCTATATCGATACAACAATCAGATACTTTTAATAATCGGCAAAATCATGGGCCGACGCTTCGTCTGCTCATAAATATACTTGGAAACATCGTCTTTCAACCGGCTCTTTGCGTTATACAGCCACTCGGAAGGCCCTTCATGTGCACAAGCCTCTAATGTTTTTACCGTTAAAGCCTTTACGTTGTTTAACAAATCTGCATTTTCTTTAATATAAACAAATCCACGGGATAAAATCTCGGGAGAAGTCATCAAAATCCGCTGCTGCTCATCAATAACAACCGCAATAATAACCAGTCCGTCCTGAGACAATAATTTCCGGTCTCTGAGCACCACATTGCCCACATCGCCGACGCCCAAACCGTCTACCAACGTCTTTCCGGCCGGGACTGTTCCAACAATACCGATTTTTTTACTGTCAATTTCAATAATATCTCCGATATCCGCCACCACAATATTTTTTGCGGGGATGCCCATAGACTGAGCAATGACGGAATTCTTTTTCAAATGACGATACTCGCCGTGAACCGGAATAAAATATTTAGGTTTTACAAGACCTGTCAGCAACTTTAATTCTTCCTGGCAAGCGTGCCCGGAAACATGAACCTCGGCAAAGGACTCATAGACGACGTCAGCTCCCGACCGGAACAACTCGTTAACAACACGCCCCACAAACTTCTCATTGCCCGGAATGGCATTGGACGACAATACCACCAAATCGTCCGGTCCGATTTCTACCGTTTTATGATCGGAATAAGCCATCCGATACAGCGCGCTCATCGGTTCGCCCTGACTGCCGGTGGTAATAATAACCAGTTCTTCCGGTGCGTATTTATTGACACGGTCGATATCAATCAAAGTTCCGTTAGGCACTTTCATATAACCTAACTCACGGGCAACCTCCAAAACATTAACCATACTGCGGCCGCTGACCGCCACTTTTCGTCCATTCTCTACCGCCACATTGATAATCTGCTGAACGCGGTCTACGTTAGAAGCAAAGGTTGCGATGATAATCCGCTTTTTTTCGGCATCACGAAAGATCCCGCGCAACGAACCGCCGACCTTTTGTTCACTCATCGCAAATCCGGGACGCTCCGCATTAGTACTCTCACATAATAAAGCCAACACGCCTTCCCGCCCCAGTTCGCCAAAACGCGCCAAATCAATCATCTGACCTTGGATCGGGGTGGTATCAATCTTAAAATCTCCCGTATGCACAATCACACCGCAAGGCGTATGAATCGCCAAAGCGGCCGCATCAGCAATCGAGTGATTGACATGGATATACTCGACTTTTAATCCGCCCAGGCTTACACAGTTGCCGGGCGCGACTTCATTCAACTGCGCCTTTTTATCTAAGCGGAACTCTTTGAGCTTGTTGCGCACAATGCCCAGCGTCAACCGTGTTCCGTAAATCGGCACGTTCACCTG
Source organism: Clostridia bacterium (assembly GCA_014872655.1). Taxonomy (GTDB): domain Bacteria; phylum Bacillota; class Clostridia; order Oscillospirales; family UBA644; genus UBA644. The sequence continues at coordinate 76,314 of WHHJ01000001.1, read as the reverse complement.
CCGCAGCAGATAAGGAATCGCACCGATGTGGTCCTCATGACCGTGCGTTAAAAACACGGCGCGGAATCGATCCAAATTCTTCAAAATATACTGCATATCCGGGATGACATAGTCGACCCCCGGCATATCCTCGTCCGGAAACGCCAAACCGCAATCGATGGCAATGATATCTTTCCCACATTCCACCAAAGTCAGGTTCTTGCCAATCTCATTCAATCCCCCGAGCGGTATAATTCTTATTTTTTCAATTTTCTTCAATCAGATTTACCTCCTGAAACCGTAAGATATAATAAATGTATGTAGCTATATCCATCCAACGGCAAAACACAGCGGAAGAGCCGGAACTAAACATCTTTTTTACTTCCGGCCGCTTCCGAATGTTGAACTTTTGTGAGACGCGGCATGAAACCCGAATGTTTCAACCGCAACTCGCCGTTACCAAGAATATATTAAAGAAAAATTCCTTTAGGAAGATGCCCTTTTTATCAGACACCATTCCCCATATACATCTTTGACTATTATAACAGATTTATTCCTGGATGTCAACGTTAATGCCATCCGATTTCATCTTTTTTACATAAAAATCACAGATCTCCGCAGCCGCCTCGGTGCTGGCCGCTTCCGCAATCAAACGGAAGCCGTGCAGATCGCGTTTCGGAACGATGCGCACACTGCGATGGCCCGGTGCGTCAATAATTTTTATGCCTTCTATCAACTCTTTTTCCGTGTCCGCCATAGTAGAAAGATGCTGCATCAACAAACACTTATCCGTCTCACATTCAATATCCCGGGCATATACGGCAAACCGCGGCAAACTCTTTGCAAGTTCTTCAAATGTCAGATGATTTTTCGATAAATACCGGCAAAGCACAACCGCCATAACATTGGGGTCTGTCATATCATACAGCCGCCTGCGATCGGCATCATCTAACGTTAAACGAATCACCTCAAACCCATATGTTTGACCTAACTCGTCAATCACAGACGGAAAATCATACGGGATATAAACGCGTCCGTACGTTCTGCCGTATGCGACCACAACCGCACAACGTACAATTCGCTGCGGATACTCATCTACGGTTAACCCGTCCCCGACATAAAGCCGCTGGGCAGTGTCATTGGTACGAGACGGAATAATCTGCGTAACAAATTCAGGAGCTAAAATGTGCATATTCAAAGGACGAATGTTAACAGCATACTGTTTTAAGCGATCCATATAAGTCTTTAAATATCCTTTAAACCGCCGGTATTTTCCACTTTGAACACAGGCAAAGTCATTCATTTCGAACACGTTGCGAAACGCCCTCTGGCTCTGACTGGAAAGAGGAAGGCCGTCCTCCTCATACAGATAAATTTGATCGGTCCCCACAAAAACGCCCGCATCCAGCCCATACACACGCACGATATACCGCAAAACGTTTTTATCACAAGCGCCTAAACTCAACACATTGCTGCCGCTGCCTAATATTCCAGATACAATCCCAAACATCTGCGAACAAATCTCATCATCTTCGTATCCGATTGCAATATTTCCTTTAAAAATACTGCCAAACGCAGCCCCGATCCGCGGAAAAACAGACAACTCTGTTTTTAAATCTGCACCGCTGCTCGCCCCCGGATCAAAACAATGAAATTCTTGAAATACATTCCCCCGTACCATGCCGCCTTCCGGCAGTGTAATTTTGGGATAAATACGGCTTTGTGCCCCCACGACGCAATCCGGTTGTACATGGCATTCCGACCCCAACACACTGTAATCTCCGATACTGGCATTGCGTCCAATCACGCAATCCGAACCAATCACACAACGGCGCAGCGCAGCCCCGTCGCAAATATGGGTCCCGTTTAATACCACACTATGCTCCGTCCGAGAACCGGGTTCTAAAATACAATCATCGCCGATGACGGCGTACGGCCCGATAACAGCCCCGTCTGCCTTGACGTTTTTTCCAATAAAACAGGGCGGAATCACCGTAGCACCGTGAGGGGTTCCGGAAACAGGTAACGGCAACTTGGTCTTGTTATCCAACAGGTCGAACTGGCAACGCAAATAGGCTCTCGGATTTCCGATATCACACCAATATCCTTTGGCTTCGTAACCATAAATGGGTTGTCCTCGACGCATCAATTCCGGGAAAATATCTTGCGAAAAATCAAGACGCTTCCCTGGCTCTATATAATTAAAAATCTCTTTAGAGAACAGATAAACGCCGGTGTTTACCGTTCCGGAATAGACTCGTTCCCACGACGGTTTTTCGATAAATCTTGTAATCTGTTTTTGCTCATTGAGCACACACACGCCATATTCCAACGGATCCTGTACATGTGTGACGACAATGGTCACAATCCCGCCATGAGATCGATGAAAATCAACCGCGGCCGACAAATCAAAATCACAAACAGCATCGGCACTGATCACACAAAAATCGCCGTCTACAAAAGATTCACAATTTTTCACACTTCCTGCGGTTCCGAGCGGCTTTTTCTCCTCAAAAATGCGCACATTGTGCGCCGATAAAAAGTCCGCCATTTTTTCTTTTTCATACATCACGGTCGCAGCCAGATCTTCAATCCCGTTTCGCCGCAACAAATCAATGACATATTCCGCACAAGGTCTTCCGAGCAGCGGCGCCATCGGTTTGGGTAAATCACTGGTTAGAGGTCTTAAGCGGGCCCCTTTTCCGCCTGCCATAATGATCGCTTTCACAAAAATCAGCTCCTTTTCTTCTATTTTGTCTTTGACAGATAAAAAATATACAAAAATGTTCCAAAATACCGTCCGAAAAAAGGAACTTGACCCTTGAAAAATTTTGCATAATATGGTATGATATATTAAATTATATTTTTATAGAAACATGGTGATATTCCATTATGCTGCAACAACAACTTCAAGATATCTCAAAAGCAGCCGAAGAGGCCATCTGCTCAGCGCAAAGTTCTGAACAGTTAGAGGCGCTGCGTATTCAATATCTCGGAAAAAAAGGAGCCGTTACGGCACTGTTGTCCCAAATGGGCAAATTGAGCCCAGAAGAACGGCCAAAGGTCGGACAAGTTGCCAACGAAGTTCGTTCTGCCATCGAATCGATGCTTCGAGCCAAAAAGGACCAAATTGCACAAATCGAACTTCAGAAAAAATTAGAAAGCGAAAAGCTGGATGTAACCCTTTCCAGACCCCAACGGTTATCGGCAAGCAACATCCGTTAAATTTAGTATTAGACGAGATCAAAGACGTCTTTTTGTCCATGGGCTTTTCGATTGAAAGCGGTCCGGAAGTGGAGTATGACCATTATAACTTTGAAGCCTTGAATATTCCCAAACACCATCCGGCCAGAGATACGCAGGATACGTTTTATTTTTCTCCGGAAATTTTGCTGCGTACTCAAACCAGTTCGGTACAGGTACGGACGATGGAAAAGAAAAAACCACCGATCCGGATTATCTCCCCGGGCCGTGTGTTCCGAATTGACGAAATTGACGCAACCCATTCCCCGATCTTCCATCAAATCGAAGGACTGGTTGTTGACAAAGGAATCACAATGGCACACTTAAAGGGCGCTTTAGAAGTGATTGTAAAAAAACTCTTTGGCGAAAATGTAAAAACGAGAATTCGTCCGGATTATTTCCCGTTCACAGAACCTTCCTGCGAAATCTGCGTCAGCTGTTTCCGCTGCGGCGGCGAGGGCTGCAAATTCTGCAAAGGCGAAGGGTGGATCGAAATCGGCGGAGCCGGCATGGTCAATCCCAAAGTATTGGAGAGCTGCGGAATCGACACGGAAGAATACAGCGGTTTTGCCTTTGGTATGGGATTGGAGCGGCTGGTTATGCTGCGATATAAAATTGACGATATCCGAATGTTCTTTGACAATGACATCCGGTTTTTAAACAATTTTTAACGGAGAAGGACAAAACAATGAATATTTCTTATAAATGGTTACAACAATTTACGCCCGTAGATGTAGACGAAAAAACATTTGTTCATCAGATGTGTATGACCGGAACAGAAGTAACAGGTTATACAAAACCTTCTGATGAAATCCGGAACGTCGTTGTGGGCAAAATCTTGTCTGTCAAACCGCATGAAAATGCAGATAAATTGGTTGTTTGCTCGGTAGACGTCGGCATGGAAGAACCGGTTCAGATTGTGACCGGGGCCAAAAATGTATTTGAAGGGGCTTTGGTTCCCGTTGCCAAAGACGGAGCAGATTTACCGGGCGGAACTCACATCAAAAAAGGAAAACTGCGCGGAGTGGAATCGTGCGGAATGATGTGTTCTGTATCGGAGCTGGGTATTACAGCGGCAGATTATCCGGATGCTATCGAAGACGGTATTTTAATTTTAAAAGACGGGGTTCCCGGAACCGATGTCTGCAAAGTGCTGGGCTTGGATGACTGCGTATTTGTAGCGGATATTGCAACCAATCGCTCGGACTGCTTGTCTATGATCGGCATTGCCCGAGAAGCCGCTGCAACATTTCAAAAGCCGCTGCATCTTGAAACACCTCAAGTACAGGGAAACGGTGCAGACATCCATGATTATTTGCAAGTAGAAATTCAAGATCGGGACCTTTGCCAGCGCTACAGCGCCCGTGTTGTTACAGACATTCAAATCGGGCCGTCCCCGTCCTGGATGGTAGAGCGGCTACGTGCAAACGGCATCCGTTCGATCAACAATATTGTAGATATCACCAATTACGTGATGTTAGAATATGGTCAGCCGATGCATGCTTTCGACTACGAATGCATTACAGGAGGCAAGATCGTCGTTCGCCGTGCTCAAAACGGAGAACAGGTTGTGACGCTGGACGGCAAGCAGCACACCTGCACCGATAACATTCTGGTCATTGCAGATGCATGCAGAGCCGTTGGCCTTGCCGGCATCATGGGCGGAGAAAACAGCGAGATTAAGCCCGACACCAAAACGGTTGTTTTTGAGTCGGCCAATTTTGACGGCACCACAATCCGTCGAGGAGCAAAACAACTGGGAATGCGCACAGACGCCTCTTCCCTGTTTGAAAAACGCTTGGATCCGGGACAAACCATGCAGGCATTAGATCGAGCTTGCCAATTGGTAGAGATGCTCGGCGCCGGGAAAGTTTCCAAAAACAGTATCGACTTAGACTACAGCAACAAAGAACAGAAAAAGATTGCGTTAGAAGCGGATTGGATTAATCGGCATTTAGGCATTGAAGCGACCGCTGAACAGATGAAACAGATTTTGCTGCAACTGGGATTTGGCATCCAAGACGACACGGTCCTGGTTCCCTCTTTCCGAATGGATATCGAAAACAAATATGACCTTTCGGAGGAAGTCGCACGGTTTTACGGATATGACCGTATTCCGTCAGAAAGTTTTAAGGGGCTGGTTGAGCCGGAAGGTCTGACCGCCGAACAACAATTTGAGCGCAAAGTGGGCGTACTTTTCCGTTCCTGTGGTTTCAGCGAAGCGATGACCTTCTCCTTCATCAGCCCGAAGGTTTACGACAAATTGCTGCTTGCTCAAGATTCGGAACTGCGCAACTTCTTAAAAATTCAAAATCCGCTCGGAGAAGATACGTCTGTGATGCGAACGACGGCCGTTCCGAGCATGTTGGAAGTATTGGCGCGTAATTTCTCATATCGTGCTGAAAATGTGGCATTATATGAAATGGCAACGGTGTATCTGAAACAGGAAGATGAAAAGGAACTTCCCCGCGAGCCCAAAATCATCACGGCGGGATTGTACGGCAAACAGGCAGATTTCTTCTCTGTCAAAGGCCAAGTAGATGCCGTTTTATCCGAATTGCATATTCGGAACATTTCCTACAAAGCACCGCAAACGCCCCCATCCTACTATCATCCGGGCAGATGTGCCGAAGTTTACAGCGGAAATCGGTTGTTAGGTATTTTGGGACAGGTTCATCCGACCGTGCAAAAGAATTACGAGATCGATGTTCCGGTTTATTTGATAGAATTGCCACTTCAAGCACTTTATCAATACCATTCGGCAAAAACAGAATATAAACCAATCCCCAAATACCCGGCAGTAAACCGAGATCTGGCATTGGTTTGCGCTGAAGAGATCTATTCCGGAGATATCGAAGCAAAAATCAAAAAATATGCAGGCAAAGAATTAGAAAGTATCCGCGTATTTGATGTATACCGCGGCTCACAGGTCGGCGACGGGAAAAAGAGCATTGCTTATTCTCTCAGTCTCCGAAGCGCGGATCATACGCTGGCAGATGAAGAAATCGATTCGATTATGACTCAAATTTTAACCGGATTAGAAAAAGACGACATACAACTGAGAAAATAAAAAAGGAGGCCGGATAAATGAACGACAACATCAACAGCATGGATTCTACCATGACATTTAGTTTAAAAAACAGTAAAGACGCAGAGATGAGAAAAATTTTAACCCAGGTTTATGATGCCCTTGTTGAAAAGGGATATGACCCGCTCAATCAAATTGTGGGTTATCTATTGTCGGAAGATCCCGGCTACATCACAAACCACAAAAACGCACGCAGTCTGATTCGAAAAATCGACCGAGACGAATTGCTGCAAACGCTTGTGCGTGAATATTTAAACAGCTGACAACCATGCACAGGTATCTAAACAATATCTGTGCATTGATATTGGAGGACAAAATGGATTTTGTCATAGAACAACTTTACAAGCGAAAGAAAACAGTCAAAACAGCCGTGTTACAAGTACTTACGATTGTGGCGATTCTACTGCTTGGAACGGCATCTATTATCGGATTCCGTATGACAATCCCCGGTGCATTGGGGGCGCTTATCGGTGCGCTGCTGGCGTTTGCGATTATTTATTTTGGGTATAAAAAAGTCTTGATCAACTTCAACGTCGAATTTGAATATACCTATTTGAGCGGCGAAATTGATATTGATAAAATTGTCAGCCAGACGATGCGTTCTCGCCTGATTACAATTAACGCTAAAAACTTTGAACAGTTCGGGCCTTATTCGGAAAGTGTTCGGGAAAAACTGTCGCACCGGCAGTTTGACTGCAAAGTGGACGTTACTTCGAATACGGACGCAACGGTATACTACGCTGTATTGAAACACCCGACTAAAGGGTTGACGCTGGTGTTGTTTGAGCCTGAAGAACGCATTTTGGAAGACTTAAAAAAGTATACCCGGCACCTGCAGGTACGATAAAATGCGCATTGTTGGAATCGGGTTAGATTTAACAGAAATTGACCGGTTTTCGGACTTGATCCAAAAAGAAGCGTTTCTGAAAAAATGTTATGCCGCAAAAGAACAGGAATTGATTGCAGCCAAAGGTGTTCAGGCAGCTCAGACGGCCGCGGCTAACTTTAGTGGAAAAGAGGCCTTTTCCAAAGCGATCGGAACCGGGTTTCGAGGGCTGAAGATGTCAGAGATCGCCATTCTGCGCGACGAGCTGGGAAAACCGTACATCGAGCTGCATGGAGACGCCGAAAAACAATATCAAAAATTGAAATTTGAAATTACGCTGACCCATACCCATACCACGGCAGCGGCAGTGGTAATCGCGATGCAGGAGGACTAATTTTATGGATAAATACGCAACTCCGATTCTCACCGCCGAACAAATGCGTGCCTGTGACAGATATGCTATAAAAACATTAAAAGTTCCCTCTCTGCAACTGATGGAACAAGCGGCAAAAGCGTTAAAAAAAGAATGTTTGGATACGGGAAAGTCCGGACTGACCGTCATTCTAGCTGGGAAAGGCAACAACGGCGGAGACGGATATGCGCTGGCGCGCCTGCTGAAAAACGAAAACAAAGAAGTTCTGGTTTTAGCCGTCGGAGGGCTTCCTACCTCTAAAGACGCCAGAACCATGTATGAAAAATTAGATAAAAATCTGGTTTATTCGGTTTCCGAAAAGGGACTGGCTGAAGCCAAAAAGCAGATTCGCCGGGCTCAAATGGTAGTGGACTGTATGTTCGGAACAGGTTTTCATGGAAAATTAGACCGAACATCCGCGGCGCTATCGATCGCGGCACGCGAAAAATATACAATTGCCTGCGATGTGCCCAGCGGTGTGGATTGCAATACCGGCGCAGCCTGTGAAAATGCGGTCCGAGCAGATGTTACCGTGACCTTTGCCGCTTATAAACCGTTTTGCTTTTTACAACCAGGCAAACAACTGGCCGGTAAAATCGTCAAAGCCTCTATCGGCATGCCGGGACAAGCGATTCAGGCACAAAAACCTTACCTATTTGCTACGGATGACCGCTTACTAAAACAAAAATTAAAACCTCGCGGCGAAAATACGCACAAAGGGTCTTTCGGCGCCGTTCAACTGGTCTGCGGAAGCAAAAAGATGACTGGAGCTGCGGTGATGGCAGCAAAAGGCGCACTCCGCAGCGGAGTCGGACTGGTTTATATGGCCTCAGACAAAAAGACACGCCGCATTCTGCAAACCCACTTATGTGAACCGGTCTTTGTCAACCGAACCCAGAAAACTAAAGCAACAGCCGCGGTGATCGGATGCGGTCTGGGCAAGAAGGCACGCGTAATCAAAAAGTATGCAAAAACAGATCTTCCTTGCGTAATTGACGCGGATGCGCTGACATATCTGAGTGAAAAAAAACATATGCATATATTGCACGAATTTTCCTGCGCAGTCATTACCCCCCACCCGCTTGAAATGGCTCGGCTCATCGGAAAGGATGTTGCCGCAGTCGAAGCGGATCGCATCGGAACTGCAAGGTCTTTTGCCGCAGAGTACGGAGTCACGGTGGTATTAAAAGGACATCATACCGTTATCGCGTCGCCTTCCGGAATTACTTATATCAACACATCCGGAAACAGCGGTCTTGCAAAAGGCGGCAGCGGCGATGTTTTGGCCGGGGTAATTGGCAGCCTGCTGGCTCAAGGTTATCCGGCCTTGGATGCAGCGGCACTCGGCGTGTACCTGCATGGAAAAGCTGCCGACTCCTTACTGAAAAAAGGATTCAGCGCAGCTCAAATGCTGCCGACAGATTTGCCCGGGGAAATCGGTAATCTAATGAAATAGAGGGCACCCATGCGCAAAATGTTTTTGATGGCAGCTTTATCGATTCTGCTGCTTGTTACGGGAACAGGATGCGAAAAAGAAACAGACCTCTCCGAGTCTTCTCGGTTCGAACTCAAAACAGATTATACCTACTCCGCCCATACGGAAGATTATACGTTGACCTTCACTCCCAAAACATTAACCGTCACAGATTCTTCCGGGGTTCTGACCAAACCGGTCACAGTAGATATCGAAACGCGAACCATACAGTTTGACGGGCTAAAAATCCAGTCTGATGTACTGTTTGAAGAAAATTCTGTTTTTATACTGGGAGAAGTCTTGTATAAAATTATGACAAAGGATATCAAAACCAAAACTCAAACACAGGACAAAACCATTCAGCTCAGCGGCGAATATCTTGCGCCGTTTTGTCTGACCTTAGACAAAAACACGGTAGAACCTCAAAAACTCGAATATCACAATACCGTTGTATATTTCGAGTAAAGAAAGGACATTCTTTTTTATGCTAAAAAATCATCGCCGCACTTGGGCGGAAATCGATTTGGACGCCATCGAGCACAACATCATCCAAATCAACAGTCTGTTAAAAAACGGAGCACAGTCTATCGGCGTGATCAAAGCCGACGCGTACGGACACGGCGCACCGGTGATTGCCCGAACTCTAACACCGTATGTGGGGATGTTTGCCCTATCGGAAATTGATGAAGTGATCCAATTATACGAACAAGGAATCCAAAAGGATTGCCTGATTTTGGGATATACGCCCCCGCAATATACAGAAGATTTATTGGCATGCAATGCGATTCAAACCGTATTTTCTTATGAATATGCACAGCAACTGTATGAATATGCTCAAAAAATGAAAAAACCGCTGCGTGTACATATCAAATTAGACACCGGAATGTCGCGGCTAGGCTTTTCTGCTCAAGATGATTGCAGTATCTCGGCAACCGTGCAACAGATTGCACAAATGTACCGGGAATTTTCGGACCACCTGATTTTTGACGGGATTTTTACTCATTTTGCTTGTTCGGATCAACCAGAGAATGCTTTTACCGGAGAGCAATTTGATCATTTTTGTAAAGTAACCGAACAGCTTGCCGCCCAAAATGTTTCATTTCGGTCCCGCCACGTATGCAACTCTGCAGGAATCATCAACCATCCCCAAATGCACCTGGATATGGTGCGCCCGGGAATCATCTTATACGGACTCAAACCCGACCCGCAAACAAAGGACATTGGGCTTCGTCCGGCGTTAACACTGAAGACCGTGGTCTCACAAGTTCACCAAATTGCGCCGGGAACCACCGTTAGTTACGGGCGGACATTTACCGCGAAAAAGAAGATGACCATCGCGACCCTTCCAGTAGGCTATGCAGACGGATATTCCCGTCTTTTATCCAATACCGGGCAAGTGTTGATCCGCGGGCAGCGTGCCAATATTATTGGCAGAATCTGCATGGATCAGTGCATGATCGACGTTTCCGAATTGCCCTCGGTTCAGCGGGGCGAACCGGTTACTTTAATCGGGACAGACGGAACAGAGCAAATCACCGCCGATGAAATTGCGGATAAAATGCATACGATTAACTACGAAGTCCCCTGTCTGATCGGGAAGCGCGTCCCCCGTGTATATTTCCGTCAGGGACAAGAAACGGAATGTTATTCTTCTATTTTATAACGACAATCTTTTTTACCATTTGTATGTTTGATAAACAAAGCGAGGTCTTTCGCAAAAGACCTCGCTTTGTTTTGCCTATTGGCAAAATATGGTGGGAATAAAAATAAAATAAGAAACAGAACGCTATTTTATTTACAGAACCGCTTACGCAGTTTGGCATAACCAAACCGGACGCCGCAAGCAATGCCAGCAGCCAGAATCGCTTCTCCGCCGATACCGCCGTTAAACCCTCTGCCTGCCGCGCAAAAAAGACCGCAAATCAAAAAGACAACCAGCCCCACTGCTGCAGCCCCAACCCAAGCAGACATCCCGTCTACCTTTTGAGGACACTTCTTAGCGGCACGAGCTGCATGAACGGCAGTCCGCCGAACCGCTTTGTGAGCATCTCTCTTCATCCCGGTCCAGCGACCGCGGACGTCATCCGAAAAATCAAATCCTGTATTTTTATGATAAGATTGATAATTGCAAAGTTCTCCGGTCATCTTTTATACCGCCTTTCTTTTATGAAAACAACCTTTCCGATAATATGTATTCCGGTTTTGGTTGTGATATTCTTCCTTTTGTGAGATTATTATATCACAAATTGTGATAAATGTCAATGGCAAAATCACAATTTGTATACATTTTTTTTATTAAAACGCATTTTTCGTTCTCAAATACACGTTTTTGACACCCCTGATAGCCTTATAACCGAGTTCCCAAAGATTTTTAGAAAAAAAATAAAAAACTCTTGCTTTTTTATAAGTTATCATGTACAATAAAAAAGGTATTTTACCCATGAGGAGGATATAAATGGATCAGAATCTGAGTATGAACCGCATCTGCGGTGTTGACGAATACGGACGCGTCGTTACGACATGCGGGGAGGAGAAAAACCAAAAAGAAGTAGGATTGTTCTACTTTTTATGGTTGGGAGATCAAGACAATCAAATCTATAATATAGATCAATTATTGGAACATAATCCCAAGGCACTTTGGGATCATAGCGGGCCGCAGGAAAGTCCTCTTTGGGGTTTTCATTACTGGGGACAGCCACTGTACGGATATTATCAAAGCAAAGAACTCTTTGTCATCCGCAAGCATGTAGAAATGTTTATCATGGCCGGTATTGACTATTTGATGACCGACTGCACCAACGCATTATTTTACCCGGAAGTACTCTATAACCTGATGAGTGTGTTGGACGAGTACCAAAAAGCAGGCTGGCGCGTTCCTAAAATTGCCTGCTACACCAATTCCAATTCTGCACAAACCATTACCTCGATCTATGCAGCCTTTTATGAAAAGGCCAACCTCTTTCCTGATTTATGGTATCAGCCGAACGGAAGGCCGGTGATCGTAGGACGTATTGATCCCGGTCAGTTAGATCCTGAAATCGAAAACTTCTTTGATATCTGGAAGGCCCAGTGGCCGAATGAGGGATTTTTTGAAAACGGGTTCCCCTGGATGGAATGGGTATTTCCCCAACCACTGCACGGGAAATTTATGAGCGTTTCTGTAGCGCAGCATAGCAAAGGCGGATTTTGCCTGTGTGACGGGAACTGGGGTCGCGGATACGATCACCAAGGTCATGAAAATCATGAAAGTTATCGGCTGGGACAAAACTTCCAAAGCCAATGGGATAACGCCATGCAGCAAGACGCTCAAAACGTCTTTATTACAGGCTGGAACGAATGGGGCGCCCAAAAGATCTATCACGAGGGCAATATTGTTTTTATTGATTGCTTTAATGAAGAATACTCCAGAGATATCGAACCGATGCGGGGCGGGTATCAGGACGCCTTCTATTTGCAAATGATTCGAAATATCCGGAAATTTAAAGGACAATCGGAAGAAAAATCGCAAAACAAACAAAAAACCATCGATATCCACGCAGGCGCCGAACAATGGGAAGACGTCGACTGCGTTTACGAAGCACTAAATCTTAAAAATCCGCAAAGAGACGGCAAAACCGTACAAGAAGGACTCACCTATCATACGGATCCTGCCGCAAATAATATTCAGCGTGTCAAAGTCACCCACGACATCAACAATCTTTATTTCTTGATTGAAACAGAATCGGATATCACGCAAGAGCATATGCCGAATTGGATGAACTTATTCATCAGCGCCGGAGAACCCAAAAAACAAGGCTGGGAAAGCTATTCCTATGTCATCAATCGCCGGCAGCCGGGTTCTTGCGACAAACTTAATCAATCCGGCAACACAATTACGTATCAAACCATTGAAATGAGTGTACAAGGAAATCAAATGCAGATTGAGATTCCTCGGGACATGATCGGCGCTGACGAAAACTGTCCTTGCATCTATTTTAAAGTGGCAGACAGCGTAGAACACATCAAAGACATCAACGACTATTACATTACAGGAAAATGCTTGCCGATGGGACGGCTCAGCTACAGTTACAACCTGTAAAAAAGAGCCGGACCAATAACTTGGTCCGGCTTTTTGTGTGCATAAAACAAATGGTTGTATTTTTTTCATCTTCCCTGCACAGAAAGGAGTTTGAAAATGAAACGGATATTCAAAACCATTACACTGGCCATGACTTCTGTTTTGCTGCTATCTTCCTGCGGCGTTGTCAGAAAGCAGGATCAATTTGTTTTATCGACCTTTTTTGCCGTAGGCGGGAGCGCAGACAAGCAACAATACACCAAGATGTTAACGCTCACTAAAGAATCCGGCATCAATCTGGTAGAATTGACGTTCCTTTCCGGACAAGCTTTAGACACCTCCCTTCAAGTCTGCGAAGAGATCAAACTAAACAACTTAGCGCAGGATCTGACACAGTACAGTGGGTTTGGAGACCAGGCTCCGCCGTTTACAGACCAAATCGCAGAACAAACCGTACAAAATCTGCAAAAATATCAATATAATATCGGATTTTATGTCTGGGACGAACCCACCATGGAACAATTCGAAAATACCGCAAAAATTAAACAAGCATTTCAAAAGTTGGCGCCGCAAAAATTGGCGTTTTCGTGTATCTATCCCAGTTATGGGAAATATGACTGGGCTTCTGGCCGTTATCCCATTTATGTAGATACTTATCTTAAAACCATTGATCCCCCGGTTTTGTCAATGGATTATTATCCCTACACTGACGAAAATTCACAACTGGTTGGCAGCAGTTTATGGCAGGACCTCGGATACTTAAGAAAAAAATCTTTGGAAACATCCAAACCTTTCTGGTTTTATTTCCAGGCCGTGGGAGATCTGCAAAATAAGACGCCCGAATTTATGACGGTGGAAAAGACAAAAGGACAGATGTATGCCGCCCTGTGCTACGGGGTGAAAGGACTCAGTTATTATACCAGTTACGGCGCACTGGTCACCGAAAGCGGAGAAAAAAGTGAAAACTATGATGCCTTAACCGCCATCAACATGCGCGTCAAAGCCATGGGGAACTTTTTGCTGAACAAAACCTCGCAAGCCGTCTACCAAACCGGACTGGGCCTGAGACAGGAAAACGTATATTATCTGGATCATTTAGCCGACGCAGACTTTACCGTAGATACTTCCGGGACGCTGCTGATCGGACTGTTTACCGACGCCAAAAACCAATACATGCTTATCGTCAACCTGCAAGTCAACGACACGCAGCCTACAACCGGAAGCATCACGTTTCCGCAATCCGTAAAAGCCACAGATTTTGATACGGGACAAACACAGCAAACCAGCACGCTCTCTCTTACCATAGAGCCGGCAGAAGCTGTTTTATATACCATCAGCAACCCATAATCACTTAATTCGTACGGATTGATCATATTTTGGGATAACACCCCACAAACCTTTCGGGGGATCCTGCTGAAAGCCGTACTAAAACAAAACGATGCCATGACTGCCCCTCTCTGGCTTTGAGATTACTCCGGAACATTTTTGAACCCATCAACGGACATTTTGTTTTAATAAAATCCTTAACACTTTTTACAAAAAAACAGTTACGCATTGTAATAAAAGCGGGCACAGACCCATGCATTATGCATAGGCTGTACCCGCTTTCTTTTTTAAACGTTGCAGCTTTGATTTTTCATCTATCGGATTGTTCGCTGTTCTTATCCCCAAAAATCCTACTCCGTCCGCAGCGCCACAACAGGATCCTTGTTGGAAGCCACTCGAGAAGGAATCAATCCGGCAATGAACGTCAAAAGCATACTGATCACAATCAATATCACCGCGCCTTGCCAAGGCAGTGCGGCCACGCCGGAAATTCCGGATAAAGATTCAATCACCAAATTCAAAGGGATATTCAACAGTAACGTTACGATAATGCCCAACAAACCGGCAGAAAATCCGACCGCCAGCGTTTCAGCGTTAAACACACGCGAAACGTCTCGCTTCGATGCTCCCACCGCGCGCAGGATTCCAATTTCTTTGGTTCGTTCCAAAACAGAAATATAGGTAATAATCCCAATCATAATCGAAGATACAACCAGCGAAATAGCCACAAACGCAATCAGCACATAACTGACCGAATTGATGATCGTTGTAATCGAAGACATCATCAGCCCGATATAATCCGTATACGTGATCTGTTCCGCTTCCGACTTGCCTTCATTATACTTGTCAATCAACGCGGAAAGTTCTTCCTTGGACTCAAAATCAATCGGATAAATACGAATCGAAGACGGATCGTCTAAATCCGAAACCCCTAAACTTTTCAAGTTGTTTTCGTAGGTAGACTCCGACACTTTCTCAAACACGGATTCTGCAAATAATTCAACGATTTTTTCTTCCGACATCCCTGCTGCTCGCATTTGGTCGATCCAAGCCTGGAACTGTATCTGCATCGTTTCCGGCTGGGTTGCCATATAGTCTTGAACATCCTGC
This sequence comes from Clostridia bacterium, assembly GCA_014872655.1. Classification (GTDB taxonomy): domain Bacteria; phylum Bacillota; class Clostridia; order Oscillospirales; family UBA644; genus UBA644. The sequence continues at coordinate 60,799 of WHHJ01000001.1, read as the reverse complement.
ATGGTATACGTTTGAGGCTGATCCGGATCCGGGAATTGCAACCCCGTAAACACGTCTGTTTCCGGGTTCTGCATCTGTTGCAAAACGATCGGACTGTTGTTTACTTTTTCAATCACATACGTCGTCAACTGAGGCAAATACCCGATATAGCCGGTTTGGTTATCCAGTCCGGAATCCGAGGTCTGACGCAAAATTCCTACTACAGACAACTCTTCGGCCTGATTGATCCGGTTGACTAAATACATCTCGTCTTCCCGTTTATCCACCCAGGTTCCGTCCGGCTGCTGCTCATAAAAATCCGGGGGCAGCAACAATTTAAACTTTAAATTCAAAAAGTCGTCATAAGAATAAGACTCGGGCTGAGTCGACTGTGATTCTGACTGATTCTGCGTGTCTTGCGTCAAATTTTCCGGATCCAGCAAGCCCAACGAATACAACGTATAATCGCTGATCTCGTTGTCCTGATTGACGATCACAACGACCTCATTATATTGTTGAGGCATTCTTCCGGCAATCACCTCATAATCATTTTCTAAAATGGCCTGATTTTGGATCAGTTCCGTCCACACGTCCGTATTTTGATAAGAGGTCATAGCTCCGGACACCGAATCCATCGCTTCATTCTCGCCGGTAGACATGGAGGTGTTTAGTCCCAGCTTTTCAAAGACTGTGCTGGGATTAACCTGATACGCGCCGTCTGACGTGTCGGCTTTATAGATATTCAGCGGCGTATCATATCCATACTGAATGTCGCTGGAGTAGGTGTCGAACAGGTCCTGATTTTGCTCAATATATTCCTTAAACTTTTTTAAATCATTTTCTTTAGTGTCGGCAAACATCACATCGGTCATCCGCGTCAACACATCATTGGGATAGATACGATTTTCATCGCGCTCCGTCTGAGTCTGCGTATTCATCTGCATCATCGAGGACATCATGCCGGCCATATCCACAGACGTATCTTCCAACATAATCGGATAACTGGACAGCGTGCTTTGCTCGGTTTTGTTGATATAATTCTGCAAGCCGGATGAAAGCGACAAAATCAGCGCAATCCCGATGATACCAATGCTGCCGGCAAAAGCCGTCATCAACGTCCGTCCTTTTTTGGTTCTTAAATTATTTAAACTCAGTGACAGCGCTGTAAAGAAAGACATTGACGGCAACTTTTTCTTCGGCGCTTTTTGCTTTTTCTTTTGCGTCGAGGCAGCAGCCGGAGCCTCTTCTTCTGTCATCGGGGCAGAATCCGATGTTACTTTTCCATCCAGCAAACGAATGATTCGAGTGGCGTATTTTTCGGCAAGTTCCGGATTATGGGTTACCATAATCACCAACCGCTGTTTTGCCACTTCTTTTAAAATCTCCATCACCTGTACGCTGGTTGCCGAGTCTAAAGCGCCGGTAGGTTCGTCCGCTAATAAAATATCCGGATTATTGACTAACGCGCGAGCAATCGCGACACGCTGCATCTGTCCGCCAGAAAGCTGATTAGGCTTTTTTTGTATCTGGTCTTCCAGACCGACACTCTTTAATGCTTCTACAGCACGCTTCCGCCGTTCTGAACGAGATACGCCCGACAACGTCAAAGCCAGTTCAACATTCGCCAAAACAGACTGATGCGGAATCAGGTTATAGCTCTGAAAAACAAATCCGACCGAATGGTTCCGATATGCGTCCCAATCCCGGTCACGGAAAAACTTGGTAGAGCGGCCGTTGATCACCAAATCCCCCGTCGTATACCGATCCAGACCGCCGATAATATTTAATAACGTCGTCTTCCCGCAGCCAGACTGCCCTAAAATACAGACAAATTCATTCTTCCGAAATGACAGACTGATTCCCTGCAAGGCCGGAACCACCGAATTTTCCGATCGATACTCCTTAAAGATGTCCTTTAATACCAACATAAAAATTTATTCCTCTCCTCTGATTTCATATGATACTCTGCATTTTTTCACAGCCGCCGGGAACGCATGCGCAATCAATAAATACAACAGCGCCCCGATCACTGCCCCGAAAGTATTCATCATCATGTCGTCCACATCAAAACAGCGTCCGACAAATAACTGAATCCATTCAATAAAAACAGAACTGCAGAACCCAATCAGAATTCCGCGATACCATTTTGCGTCATGGTATAACAAGTCCGAAAAGAAACTAATCGGAGCCATCATCAAGATATTACACAAAAAATACCGAATCAATGCATAGTCCCCACCAAATTTTACAAGTTGCAAGATTCGGAACAACTCAAAATTGACCGAACGATATCCATAGCCGGAAAGACTAATACCTTCTGAAGAAAGTGCCACCTCCGGCAATATCGTCTGCGAAGCAATTCCTACAATATATAAAACAAAAATCCAAACCAAAACTTCCCGCACAACCGTGGTGTGAATTCCCCGAATCCCAAACTGTCGCAGAATCATCGAACGCACTAAGGCTATAAGCGGGATAGCCATCGCAAGATAAGGCAACATGGATAAAAAAATATTTGCTACTATTTGCATGAAAACCTCTTTATTCTATTCTTTTCATTCAAACATAAGGTCAATCTGTTATTTCATAAATCAAACAAATACCGACACTTCCGCTCTCCTGCACAACGCCGTCTCGTAAAAACTGAAAGCCCGAAACCGATCCGCCTGCCGCATATCCTCGCAATTCTGCCGTTTCAGACGTAGCTTCTATCATAATCAGATACGTTCCGCTTTCCATGCGGTCAAAATACAAAGTCTGCTGTGAGTCCGGCAAGGAACAGGTCAACTGCTGTCCGACCAAACGCTCTGACGATGCAACGGTAGACGCATAATCCGAAGCATATCGGTAAACCGAAATATTCATCGTTTGCGGCGTTTCGGTTGAAACAGGCGTCGCTATTTGCAGCCCACACCATTCCCGGTCAATCTGTACCGTAAAAGATATATTCTGGCCCTGCTGCAACGTCAAAACAGAAGACTCAACATTTTCATCGTATACCGGCAAATATCCGTACTCCCGCTGAGAAGACGAACAGGCACAAAGAATCAAACATAAAAAGACGGAAAAGCCCGCCATAAACCCTTTTCGCATCCAAAAACACCTCTCCGATAATCATACCATTTCATTCCAGGATTGTCAAGCATAAAATGGGAATAATCCGGCAAAAATGCAAGTGAGGTGACTTTTGATGAAATTTGATTTTTTCTCCGGAAAAGATACACGCATGACGTTCCAGCCACTCCGTCAAAACACGTCCACGCAAGTTCTGATTATCGGAGGAGGTCTATGCGGACTATTGCTGGCATATATACTCAATAAAAACAAAATTGAAACGCTGCTGGCCGAAAAAAACATTATTGCTTCCGGCAAGACGCGCTACCTGAGCGGATTTATGGCCAAATATGACGGCCCTGATGCAGATTCTATGACAGAACAACAAAAAAGTTTTTCTGAAATCATCCATCTGCAAAAACAGATCGGACATCATACGCCCCTTACCCCAATCCCGTTACTGCAGCTGATTGCTTTAAAAAATCTTCCGGACTCCGATCATCCCCAACCCGGATGTACCATCTTAAAAAATGCATTGGTTCCGTCGCACAAAGAATTACGAACCAACGGCATTCTTCGAAAAAATGGAGCCGCCGTCCTGCCTGCCGTCCCCTTTTGCTCGGATTTGGCGGAATATTTGTCGGTTCAAGGCGTATTGCTACATGAAGGAACCTCTATGCAACCCATCAACGAGCACACCGCCGTAACCGAAGACGGAAAAAAGGTTAGAGCACAAATCATCGTGAACTGCACCGCTCAAAACACATCTGACGAACTCTTCAGAAAAAGCTTTTGCATTACAGAATTTGCCGCACAGCCAACCACTCGTTTTTCTGTCATCAAAACCGGCAAGCATGGATATGCTATTTTTCCAAATGCAGACAGCATTTTTTTTATAGAACCAATACGAGCGGTTAGCCGAATCGGGATAGTCCCGACGAATGCAAAACGACAACTTATTGCAGATCTATATCAAGTAAAATCCCATCCGGTTGTTCGAACCCGAATTTTACAAAGCGGATTCGCCCACAAAACCGGCAAAGACGACCTGGGCATTTATCATCTGACCCCGCCCACAGAAAATGCCATACTGGCCACAGAATCATTTACCCGCAACTTTGCAAAAAGACATTTATTGCCTTTTTTGTAATGTATTGACTTCATTCGACAGATATAGTATAATATAGAAAAAATATCGGAGGATTATTATGAAAAAGAAATTATCAGCCGGCTGGATTGTTTTAATTGTTATCGCAGCATTATTAGTGATCGCCATTATTGCAGCCGTCGGAACCTATAATGGATTGGCACAAAAACGCGAAGCAGTATCCGCGGCAGAAGCCGATATCCAAACGCAATTACAGCGCCGTGCAGATTTAATCCCCAATTTAATCAGTACGGTAAAAGTTTATATGGAACATGAAACGGAAGTCATCGACGCCGTTACCGAGGCTCGCGCAAAAATGACCGGAGCCGACTCTACCGCAGACAAATTGCAGGCCGATGAAGAATTGTCTTCTGCGCTATCCAGACTGCTTGTTGTGGTAGAAAATTATCCGGACTTAAAATCCAATCAGAATTTTATTCAGTTGCAGGACGAACTGGCCGGAACCGAAAACAGAATTACCGCTTCTCGGAAAGACTATAATGAAAAAGCGCAAACTTACAACAGTTCGATCATTACTTTCCCTGCCAATATTTTTGCAGGTATATTTGGTTTTGAAAAAGCAGAATACTTCCAGGCAGACGAGGGCGCGCAAACCGTTCCGGACGCTGGAGAATTATTTAACAGCTAAGTTCTATGAAAAAAGGATTGGCATATACCGTATCGGCTATGATTCTTATCTGGATTTGCCTGTGCGGATTTACCCCGCCTGCCGCAACAAGTGAATTATATGTTTCAGATATGGTAGGCGTATTAGACGAAGCAGATAAAGACCATATTATTCAAACTTCGCAAGCCCTTCAATCCGCGTGCGGCGCACAGATTGCCGTGCTGACCACTACAGACCTGCAAGGGCAGGAAATCTCGGAATACGCGCGTCAGACCGCCAATGCATGGGGATTGGGAGACAAAGAAAAAGATAACGGACTGCTGATTGTGTTATATCTGGGCGATGGAGAGCGAAATATTTTTGTAACGGTCGGAACCGGACTGGAAGGTTGCCTCAATGACGGGAAAGTCGGCAGATTCATTGACACCTACGCCTTAGACGAACTCAAAGCCGGCCAATACAGTTCGGGAATTGTTCACCTGTATGACGCTTGCTTATCCGTTGTGATGCAAGAGTATGGGATTGAGGAATTAAATGGCTTCCAAGCACAGGACACCTCAGAAACCGGTTCGGCCGGAGAAATTATTATGACCGTTGTGGTGGTTTTGTTTGTTTTGATCTTCTTTATTGGGAGAAGAGGCCGAGGATTCTGGTTTTTCGGTCCCCCGCGGGGCCCTGGAGGTTTTAGCGGCGGCGGATTTTCCGGAGGCGGCTTTGGAGGAAGTTCCGGCGGAGGCGGAGGGTTCTCCGGCGGAGGAGCCGGACGAGGATTTTAATAAAGAGAGAATGTAGACCATATGACAGCAGCAAAAACAGCAAGTGCCAAAGCAGCGGCGTTTATCCGCCAAAATTATCCTCATCTGATTCCGATGTACGTCCTATGCCAGCTTTTTTGGTGGATTCTTCAAACCCTTATTCAAGCAATCTGCACCGCGGCAGAAAACGGAGTTTTATCCTGTATTCTGCCGCAGGTTGGCGTTTTTGTGGCCTTTCTTTTTATCTATAAAAGAATCGAACACTATAAAAATAAATATACGCCGTTTGCAAATTCTCCAACGCCACTGAGTACGATCTTGCCTGCGGCACTTCTTTATACGGCTGCAAATGCCGTTGCGCTGCTTGCAATCCCCTTTCCGTATTTATATCAAGCGACCATAGCCATTACTTTTTGCATTAACGCCCTTTTGGTTCCGTTTTTCATCTTTGTTTGTTTAACCGGCAACCGCGGGCTCCGTCAAAACTTTCAAAAAACCGGACGTTTATTGCAGCAATATGGCTTTGACTTTATCAAACTACTGCTATTACTGGTATTGCTGTATTTACTTTCCGTCGCTATTGTGCGACTACCTTCACAGGCGTTATTTGAGTTTTTACTCACAAACGGAGCATCTCTCTTTTGGGCCGAAACCGCAAAAAACGCTGCAGCTATACTTTGTACGATCATCGGGATTGTTCCGATGTATACCGATTTAAAACTTTACATTGCGATGTTTTTTCTATTTTCGCAGGAACGGAGGATTTAAATGGAACCAACGGACACATTAGAAAAAATACGAAAACGGCAAGAAAGCAGTCATGACTGTTTTGTTTGCGGCGCAGACAACAAATTAGGGTTTCAATCGATGTTTTACGAAACCGAAAAGAATGAATTGATTTGTTTGGCCTACTCTAAGTTTGAATATCAGAGTTATCCGCAACGGCTGCACGGCGGGATCTCTGCAACACTGTTAGACGAAACCATGGGACGGGCCATTCTTATCTACGATCCCAACACCTGGGGCGTTACCGTTGACATGCAAACCCGTTTTTTAAAACCTGTTCCACTGGAACAAACCCTGCGTGTCATTGCCCGTATCACGGATAACCGTCGCATTTTTGAAGCAGAGGGAGAAATTTTACTCGAAGACGGAACCAAGGCTGTAACAGCCAAAGGCAGATATTTAAAAATGCCGGTTCAAAAAATTTCAGATACCGTTGACCGACCAGAATCCGTCTTGTTTATGGAGAAAACAGAAAAAGAAATCGCATACATATCCGGTCAAGGGCCTTTAGAGATCATCTATCAAGAAAAGAAATAGAGAGGGAGTCCACATGAAAACAAAAATCATTGCTGTTATCTTATTCACGACACTGCTTGCCGCACTGTTTGCAGGGTGCGAAAGCAAAGAAGCCAAAAAGATCCCAACCGTAACGGTAAACGGAAAAGATATTCGTATCAGCGTCACAACCATCGAAGAGGTTGTAGACGAGCAAATAAAAGTAGGATACTCATCCGATGGATCTTTTGAAGAATACGATATCAATACCAACGACTTAAAACTGGCCAGTGCACAATCTTATAACAACATTGAACTGGCTCAAAGCGGAGTTTCGTTTGCAACGATTACGATTTCTAATTATACTCAAAATCAATTGGAGTTTAAAAAAGGCGTTATTTATGATTTCTCTGCTCCCATTAACGATACGTTCCGGAAACTGAACATCAAGATCAACGGACAGGATGTGTACGGAAAGAGCCTGACAGAACTTCAGTCAATGTTTGAAGGATCCGTTTTATCGGATGACGGAACGCAGTTGGTCCAGGAAATCAATGTAGACGATAAATACGACTATAAAATCACTTTTACGGCTTCCGGCGGTGCATCTGCAGACCATGTAGATGTAGACAGAGTGATGAACAAGGGAGAATAAACGTTTCGTGCAGGCCCTTTTATCGGGGGACAAAAAACACCTTATTTTTAAGATTAAAACAGAAAATATCTTACTATAAAACCGATACATAAAAAGAAGACGGGAACATGTTCCCGTCTTCTTTTTATTTTAATTCAATTTGAATCTTACCCTCTTTGGCGCCCACACAAACCACAGACGGAACAAAATCCGTATTACACATTTGCGTAACCACCGCATCTTCGATTTCTCGCTGAACAATACGGCGCACATTACGCGCTCCGTACTCTGCGCTGTACGACAGATCTGCCAGTAAATTCACGGCGTCTTCACTGCATTCTAACGAAATTTCTTTTTCCTTTAAACCCTCTCTTAAATCACCCAGATAAATCTTCACGATATCCGGAAACAGTTCTTTGGGCAACGGATCGAAAGTGATAATTTCGTCTACTCGATTTAAAAATTCAGGCCGTAAAAATTCACTCAAAGCCTTTTTGCTCTTTTCTTCCGAAAGCAAAGAAGTCGTTTTATTAAATCCGGCAATGCCGCCCTTCATATTGGACCCGGCATTTGACGTCATTACAATCAAGGTATGCTCAAAAGACACCGTCCGGCCGTGCGCATCGGTAATCTTTCCGTCATCCAAAACCTGCAACAAGATATTCAACACATCCGGATGTGCCTTTTCAATTTCATCAAACAAAATCACCGAATAAGGATGACGGCGAATTTTTTCCGTCAACTGACCGGCTTCATCATAGCCAACATAACCCGGCGGGGAACCGATAATTCGTGAAACAGAGTGCTTTTCCATAAACTCACTCATATCCAACCGAATCAACGTCTCCGGAGAGTTGAACAATTCCTTGGACAAGACCTTAACCAACTCGGTTTTGCCGACCCCGGTAGGGCCGGTAAAGATAAAGGATACCGGGCGCTTGCGCGGAACCAACGATAAACGACTGCGCCGAACCGCCGCCGAAATTGCGGAAATTGCACGGTCCTGACCAACAATGCGTTTTTTCAATGCATCTTCTAAATGACGCAATTTTTCATTTTCACTGGCCTGGATGGTTGTCGCAGGAATTCCCGTCCACAATTCGATCACCGTTGCCAAATCATCAAATGTTACGCACACCGTATTCAATTCATCATTCAGCTTCTTTTCCTGCTCGGCAAGGCGGCATTCATTGGCCTTGATCTGCGCAATCCGCGCATAATCCGCCTCAGTTTTTTCTTCTATATTTTCCAAGCCCTCAATTTCTGCCCGTGCGGTCTTTAAATCCTGTACACAGTGAAACAGCTCGCTGTATTTGGGATTTTTCAATGTTGCATTAGAGCAAGCCTCATCAATCAAGTCAATCGCTTTATCCGGCAAAAACCGATCATTGACATACCGTTCGGACAACTCTACCGCCCGCTCCAAAATCAGCACCGGAATTTTGATATTATGAAAAGTTTCGTAGTGATCCCGAATCCCTTTTAAAATTTCTATCGTATCCTCAATAGAAGGTTCGTTGACCATCACAGGCTGGAACCGTCTTTCCAGTGCAGCGTCTTTTTCAATATGCTTTCGGTATTCATTGAGTGTCGTCGCACCAATCACCTGAACTTCGCCGCGGCTGAGTGCCGGCTTCAGCATATTGGCTGCATTCATCGAACCGTCTTGGTCACCGCCTGTTCCGACAAGATTATGAATCTCATCAATCACCAAAATCACATTGCCCACGCGCTTTACTTCATCCAACAAACCGCGGACACGGCTCTCAAACTGTCCCCGGAACTGCGTCCCGGCTACCAGAGATGTTAAATCCAATAAATACAATTCCTTATCCGCCAGTTTTGCGGGCACATCTTTCTGAACAATTTTTTGTGCAATACCTTCCGCAATGGCTGTTTTTCCGACACCCGGCTCCCCGATCAGACATGGATTATTCTTGGTCCGTCGGTTCAAAATCTGCATCACGCGCAGCATCTCTTTATCACGCCCGACCACGTGATCCAATTTCCCCTCACGAGCTTTTTGCGTCAAATTCTGACAATATATCGGCAAATACTTCAGTTTTTCACCTTTAGGCGCTTTTTTATCTTTTGCGCCTTTTTTCCCGTCTTCTGCAGCATCTATATTCTCTTTCGGCACATCCATAGCCCCGTCATCTGACGCGGCTTGGTTTTGCATCTTCCCTAACATATTGCTAAAAAAGTTCATACTGGGCGCTCCGCCCGGTGTAAAGTCGGAATCGTCCATTTCCGAAAACATTTCGTCGACCTGATCGGAAATCGTATCCAAATCCTCGTCATTTAACCCCAGCTGCTTCATAATCCCGTCAACATTGGGCAGATTGAGTTCCTTTGCGCATTTCAGACAGAGCCCTTCATTTTTCTGTTCGTTCCCGTCTATCCGCGTAATAAAAACAACTGCGGCTCTTTTTTTGCATCTTGAACACATTACCATAATAAAAAACCTTTTTCTTGTTGTACCTTTCTGTTTTCGTCAAAAAACTAAGAACGTTGTCTTTGCTCGCGATAAAGTCTTACCGCTATTATAATATAATTGATCACTGAAAAAATTGCAAGTGCCGTTGCAAGAATTAACAAAGAAGTTACAATAACTCTTGCTAAATGTAAATCTACCGACAAAGCCTCACAAAACAGCGCCACAATAAAGGTGATGAAAAACACAACCGTGGTCGCCTTTCCGTACCACCGGGACGGAATGACGGCATCCACTTTGCGATACAGCACCAGGCTGCCAATAATTAAAATCAATTCTTTCAAAATAATAATACAGAGCAGCCATACCGGAACCAATCCGCTGATACAAATACAAACAGCTGTACTGACCGTAAATAATTTATCTGCAAACGGGTCCAGCACCTTGCCGAAATTTGAAATCTGATGATATTTCCTAGCAATCTGTCCATCCAACACATCCGTGATGCCGGAAATCACTAAAATCACCAGCGCAGCCAGCTTTTCTTCGGTAAAATACGTGATGCAAAAACCAATCGTCAGCAAAATCCGAACCAACGACAGTGCATTCGGAATCGTCAAAATATCTTTCATCCATTTTTCTTTTCCCATACAAAAATGCTCCTTTTTTGAACAGCCTCAGTTACTGTCCGTCACTTTCCTCACTTGCCGTATCAATCCACCCACTAAACGATCCGGTCAGCGGATTATGATTATAAAACTGCTTGTAGACCACGGTACGATTAAAGATGGCATCTTTTTCCGCCAACGTGTGATCTTTCATTACATAGGGAGAACAGATATGAATAATCGCTACGACAATAAAAGAAATCAGCAGTCCGCTCAAAACGCCGAAGATCGCGCCTCCGGCCTTATCAAAGTGCCGAATAATCGGGATGTGCGTAAAAATAGAAGACAGCCACCACAAAAGCCCGACCGCAATCATACAAATAATAAATAAAATCAAAAAGGCAATAACCCGGCTGATAGAAAGCGCAACCGGCTGGACCATATAATTGATAATATTCTCCGTAGCCGTCTGGGCATTGGAATACTTAAACTCCTCATATTCCTGTGCCAACTGATTCATGTCTACGCCAAAATAACTACAGATATTCTTAAAGAAATCCGGGCTGTCTTCGATCAACTGATCAAAATCAATCTCCGACGCTTCCGTATCCATATCCGACGGATCAGCCGTCATCTGATTAACCAGCCATTCCCGAACAGGCTTTTCTACAAAATGAGAACTGATATATCCGCCCAACTGCGCTGAGAAAATCAACGCAATGATCAACGCCGCTATTTTTCCGGCAAAACTGATCAGCGATTTCAGCAATCCGCGGTGTATACCAATCATGATAGAAACTACAAAAATAGCCAGAATAATCAAATCCAATCCGACTGCTATTGCGATATCCATACTTTTCTACTCCTTTATTGCGTTATATCTATTTTCTGCGCACGATCTGCATAAATTAAAACAATATTTCCCTCTGCCCAACAAACCTGTACAGCCGTACCGTCTGTCTGCACAGAACTCACTTCCTGGCCATGATAATCCAGTAACGTTAGGGCCTCCGGCGTAAGAACAAAACAACCTTTCGGCGTTACAATAAGGTCTGTAATCTGATAAAACTCTTTTTCAAACAAAGCCTTCCCCGAAGCATCCAAAACAATCAAAGACTGCCGAGCCGTTGCAAGATCCGATATTTTTACATAGGCCATATAAGTTTCTGATAAATCAAATTTCCCGACCTCAACCCCATCAAAAGCAACAACGGTCTCTACCGAACCGGCCGGAACCCGAAAGATTCCTTTATCCGTCATCACACGTACCGCCTGATCGTTTCCTACCGCACAAGATACGTACATACTGTCCGTCAAACTCTGCACATCGGTCTGCTGAGCGGTTTGATAATTGATCCGATACACAAACGTATTCATGGCAATCTGACCGGTATCAATATCGGTCGCACAGACGGCAATCGTATTCTTCTCACAAAATACCCCGTCTAATAAATAATGCTCCGTAGCATCCCAGGTGAAGACATCCTGAAACGCACTGTTATATACGGTTAAATTATTTTTATACCCGTATTTTTGCGTAATCATAAACAAATGTCCGTCATCGGAAATTCCGGCGTTCACAATCGTGTCAAGCCCGGTAAAAGTATGCAGAATACGAAAACTGTCCAATACATACGCCGTACTTCCGCCCCGGTCAAAAGCCAAAATAAAGTTTTTTGACACTCTCAAAACCGGCGTCGACAAACTAACCGTATGAGAAGAATACTTCGTAAAATCCTTCCCGTAAACCGTAACGGCATTCGGAGCCAGTCGAACAATACCGTTTTTAAATACGCCTGTTTGGCTAAGCGAATTTTCGGTTAAATCAACCTGCTCTGCGGCCGATCCCTGAAATGCGGAACGAATCTCCGCCGTAAACCGCTTAAAATTATCTGCGCTGAAATTGGCGGCGTTCATGATAACCACCACAACGACAAACAAAACCAGCGTCACCAAAATGATTCGGCGTACCAGATAAAGCTGTTTGAGTTTTTTGTTTGAGTTCATAATCGTTCCCTACATGTCTGTTTGCTGTGCATAAAATACTTTTTCTAAAAAAAGTCCGTGTGCCGCAATGGTTCTTCCTGCCGCACTGCGATCTTTAGCCTCTAAAATCTTTGCTATATCCGCCGCTAACCGTCCCTCTGCAATATCCAAAACAGTTCCAACAATAATCCGTACCATATGATATAAAAAGCCATCTGCACAAATGCGGAACCGGATCAATTCCCCTTCCCGAGCAAACTCTGCGCGAGTTACCGTGCGAACGCAATCCGTAATCTTGCTGCCGCTGGCCATAAAAGAAGTAAAATCATGCGTGCCGATAATTGGCAAAACAATTTGGTTTAATCTTTGAATATCCAATGCATGAGGCACAGTAAGAGCATATCGATCATAAAACGGATTGCGCAGTGCAGAATCTCGAATCTGATATAAATACTGCTTGCCCCGGCAGCTGTACCGGGCATGGAAATCATCCGCAACTCTTTGACATCCTGTCACACAAATATCATCCGGCAGCAAAGCATTCAGCGCCCGAACCACAGCTTGTGAATCACGCTCCTGAGCAGCGTCAAACGACACGCAGAACATCAAGGCATGAACCCCACTATCGGTTCTGGAACATCCGGCCATGTGCTCCACCTGTCCGAATAATGTTTGTAAAGCGGTAAGCAGCCGTTCTCCAACGGTATCGGCATTGGCCTGCCGCTGATACCCGCCGTAACGGGTCCCGTCATACATCATCTTTAATAGATATCTCATGCTACACCAAATAATGTGATAAAATTCAATAAAATAATTCCCGCAAAAAACGCTGCCATAAAAACAACCGACATATAATCCCGGACATGCAAGCTGTAACAAACCAAGCGAGTTCGATTTTTGCTGTCCCCGTTATAACAGCGGCACTGCATCGCCGTAGCCAGTTCATCCGCCCGTCGAAAAGACGAAATAAACAACGGAACAATAATCGGAATAATGGCTTTCATCCGTCGGATCAATCCCCCGGTTTCAAAATCCGCCCCACGGGCTTTTTGTGCGCTCATGATTCGATTGGTCTCTTCGATCAATGTCGGAATCAGCCGCAGCGCCAAACTGACCATCATCGAAAATTCATGAACTGGGATATGAAACACTTTTAACGGAGAAAGCAAACTTTCCAACCCGTTTGTCAAAACCACCGGCGATGTTGTATAAGTCAGCATCGAAGATGCCCATACAAGCAACATAATCCGCAAAATCATCCGAACGGCGTTGGCTATTCCCAAATCCGTAATCTGAAAAATCCACCAGCTGCACAAAACATTTCCGGAAGTATAAAACATATTGATGATTCCGGTAAAAATCACAATAAATACAATAGGCTTCAAGCCCCGCACATATAATTTAAGCGGGATTCCGGACAGCAGCATCAACGCAAAGGTAACGCCCGCTGCCAACAAATAACTCAAGGCACTCTGGGCAAAAAACAACAAAATAATATAAGCAGTTACCAGTACAATCTTCATCCGAGGATCTAACCGATGCAAAATGGAATTCCCCGGAAAATACTGCCCGAGTGTAATATCTTTTATCATACGTTACTCCGGCCTTTTTTTTTCATATAATCCATCAAGGCTTCCGCCGCCCGTTCCGGAGAAAATACCGAACGTTCAACGTCATATCCTTTTTTCCGCAAATCTAAAAACACCCGGGTTAACTGAGGAACATCCAACCCGATACGAACCAGTTCGTCCGCCTGTTCAAAAACACGCTGGGTCGAGTCAAACAAAACCAGTTTCCCGTCCTGCATCACCAAAACTTTTTGCGCATTTTTTGCAATATCTTCCATGCTGTGCGAAACCAGCAGCACTGTATTGCCCGCCGTTTGGTGATAGGCTCGGATCTGAGCCAGAATTTCTTCTCGACCACAGGGATCCAACCCGGCAGTCGGCTCGTCTAAAATCAAAATGTTCGGCCGCATTGCCATAATACCGGCAATCGCAACCCGGCGCTTTTGTCCGCCCGAAAGATCAAAAGGCGATTGAGATAAAATCTCCTCCGAAAGTCCAACCATTCGGATCGATTCTAAAACGCGCTCTTCAATTTCATCCTTAGACAGCCCCATATTTTTAGGACCAAAGGCGATATCCTTCGCAACCGTTTCCTCAAACAACTGATATTCGGGATACTGGAAAACCAATCCCACATGAAACCGCATCGCATGCAGATCATATCCTTTTTGCCAGATATCTTCGCCCTTAAAATAGATTTTACCCGAAGTCGGCTTCATTAAAGCATTTAGATGCTGCATCAATGTGGATTTTCCGCTGCCGGTGTGTCCGATAACACCAATAAAATCTCCCTGTTCAATCTGCAGGCAAACATCCTGGATCGCCGCGCGTTCAAAAGGCGTTCCCGCACCATACACATGCGTCAGGTTCTCGGTGCGTATTAAAACTTCTCGATTTTCCATCGTTATTGCTGCACCGCCTTTATTTTACCCGCTAAAATCTGTTCCAAGACCTCCACGCACTCCTGTTCAGTCAAAACCGACAGTGGCACGCGAAACCCTTTGTGCCGCAACAAAAACATCAATTCCGTACTTTGCGGAACATCCAGCCCGATCGAGCGCAGTAACCCGGCATTCTGAAAAACTTGATGCGGCGTATCATCCAGTAACATTTCACCGTCATTCATCACAATCACACGATCAGCCTGTACAGCCTCGTCCATAAAATGCGTAATCAAAACAATCGTGGAGCCCTGCCGATGCAAATCATGCAGCACCTGCATTACTTCCCGGCGTCCCTGAGGATCCAACATCGCGGTCGGCTCATCCAAAACCAAAATCTTCGGCTGCATGGCCAAAACACCGGCAATAGCTATGCGCTGTTTCTGCCCACCCGAAAGTTGATGCGTGGCATGTTTGGCAAACGCCGACATACCCACTTTTTTTAAACTGTCGTCAATCCGCCGACGCATTTCCGGGCGCGGAACGCCCAAATTTTCCAAAGCAAAGGCCACATCTTCTTCTACAACCGTGGCGACGATCTGATTGTCGGGATTCTGAAAAACCATCCCCACGTTTTTACGGATTTGCAACAACTGTTCATCTGTCTGTACATTGGTGTCCAACCCCGCAACCTCAACACGGCCGGATGTCGGCTGCAAAATGGCGTTTAAATGGCAGGCAAATGTGGACTTTCCGCAGCCGTTATGGCCTAAAACCGCGACAAACTGTCCTTCTTCTATTTCCAAATCAATGTCGTTCAGAACCCGTTTGGATCCCGGTTCATATTCAAAACATACATGTTCTGCCTTGATGATTCCCACAAAAACTACCTCTCAAACTACCTCTCAAATCCCACAAACGACCTCATAGATGCCATAAGATCGTATTACTGCAGCGGCCGATACCAACGTGCCGTTGCGCCGCACGGCAAAACCAAACCGCTCTTTGTAACCGGAAGTCCAATCTCCTCCGATTGGACGATTCCGCCAAACTTCCGGCCCACGGTGCTACCCAACATATATTGCATACAACCGGCGCTTAAACCTGTTGTATAAGAATTCAGCAAGAAAAATAACGGCTGTGACGATAATAAGTTTAAACAAAGTTCCAATAAACCATATAATTCATTTTCTAATTTCCAAACTTCTCCGCCAGGGCCTCTGCCATACGACGGCGGATCCATAATAATGGCGTCATACGTTTTTTGCCGTCGAATTTCGCGTTCTGCAAACTTCACGCAATCGTCAACGATAAAACGGATATTCGATATCCCGTTTAGCTGCGCATTTTCTTTGGCCCAAGCAACCATCCCTTTGGACGCATCCACATGGCACACTTGCGCACCGGCTTTTGCACAGGCAACACTGGCGGCCCCCGTATAAGCAAACAGATTTAATACCCGGACCTCCGCCCGGCCGCTGCGACGAATCAAATCAGACGCAAAATCCCAGTTGACCGCCTGCTCCGGAAACAACCCCGTATGTTTAAAACTCATCGGCTTGAGCCGAAACGACATCGCATCATACCGTACACAAAACGACTGCGGCAACGCAAAAATCTGCCACGAGCCGCCACCTTTTGACGAGCGGTGATAAATGGCCGACGGCTTTTTCCACTCAGCGGCCGTCCGATCCGTTTTCCAAATCACCTGCGGATCCGGCCGAACCAGGAAATAGTCGCTCCACCGCTCTAATTTTTCTCCATCCGAAGCGTCGACGACTTCAAAATCCTTCCACCGGTCTGCAATCCACACAAAAATCCGCTCCTCAAAGTTCTTCGCTCATTTTCTTCAGCAAAACGTCGAAATATTATATATTATAACATATTTTTAATTATTAGTCAATGAAAAAGGCTCAGATTCCGACTTTCCCACCGAAATGTCAAAATGATACATCCGCTCCCAAATACGCAGCTGCTCCCGATGCCGTTTGAAATCAGGATCCAATCGCGCGACGGTCTGCCAAAACTGTGCAGAATGATCTGCATAGACCAAATGAGCACACTCATGCGCTGCAACAGCCTCGATCAGTTCCCGCGGCAAAAAAGCAAGGCGATAAGAAAAATTCAAATTGCCCTTCTCTTTATTACAGGATCCCCATCGCGTCACTGCCGAATTGATTCGAATACCGTTCCAATTCAAATCATTATTCATACAGATGTCTTGAACAGCTTTTGAAACTGCAGGCAAAAGCAGACGCTTTAAAAAGGAAACCACATCCCTGCGGACGCGCTGCACATCGGCATTTGGGACAAGAAAGACAGATGTATCCCATTGAGGTTTTTCAACATCCGCACATCGAACCGGATATACCTCGCCAAACAGAAGAATGCTGCCTCCATCTAACAGCTCGGCTGCCGTTTTTTTCTGTTTCATCTGCTGTTGTTTGCACAAAATCCAATCGGAATGTTCAGCCAGCACCTGATCAATACGTGTCGCTGATATACGAGCGGGCGCACGCACTTCAACCTGTCCATCCGGAAATACGCGAATCCGGATCCCACACCTCCGCCCTCGTACCAAACGATAATTCATACGCTTTCCTTTCCCCTATCTGATAGAAACAGCGCGGGGAAAATCCCCGCGCAAATTACATCAGTCTGAAAGAATACTCGGATTCCAAACATCCGGTTTTTGAACACCCAACAATGCCACGACCGTAGCCGCAACGTTGGATAGACCAAAGGCACCCTCCGCAATATGATGAACGGCATTGGGATCATATACGATAAACGGAACAGGGTTTAACGTATGAGCGGTTTTGGGTTTTGGCGGCTGGCCGTCATCCTTCTTCTTTTTCTCATACATTTCATCTGCATTTCCGTGGTCTGCCGTCACGATCAGAATGCTTCCGGTTTCTTCTACAGCTTTTACGATACGGCCCAGACACAAGTCCACAGCCTCGACACCGATTTTAGCGGCCTGGAACGAACCGGTATGGCCCACCATATCCCCGTTCGGGAAATTAGCGCGGATAAATCCATATTCTCCGCTGTAAATTGCCTGCAAAACCTTGTCGGTGACCTCGGCCGCCTTCATCCACGGACGCTGTTCAAACGGAACGGTATCCGAACGAACTTCTTCAAACACTTCTAAATTCTCATCAAATTTTTCGCTCCGGTTTCCGTTCCAGAAGTAGGTTACGTGGCCGTACTTCTGCGTCTCTGACACAGCATACTCTTTGATGCCGTTGTTTACCAGAACTTCGGAAAGCGTATTTTCAATATGCGGCGGAGCAACCAAGAAATTCTTTGGAATCTGCAAATCCCCGTCATATTGCAGCATGCCGGCATACAGTACTTTCGGGAACCGCTGCCGATCAAAAGCCGTAAAGTCTTCCTCGTCAAAAGCGCGGCTAATTTCAATCGCGCGGTCGCCGCGGAAATTAAACAAAACCACACTGTCATTGTCTTCTACCGTTCCCACCGGTTTTCCGTCCTGAGCAATAACAAACGGAGGCAAATCCTGATCGATTGCACCGGTACGCTCGCGCAGCGTCGAAATCGCCTCTGCGGCAGAAGCAAATTGCTCTCCTTTTCCGAGAACGTGAGTCTCCCAGCCCAGCTGAACCATCGGCCAGTTGGCTTCATAACGGTCCATGGTGATCTGCATCCGGCCGCCGCCTGATGCAATTCGACCGTCAAAATCGTTAGTATTCAGTTCAGTCAATAAAGCTTCCAATTCGTCCACATATTTCATCGCACTGGTCGCTGGAACATCACGGCCGTCCAGTAAAATATGCACACGGCACTTTTGTACGCCGTCAGCTTTTACCCGACGCAACATTTGCTCTAAATGATGAATATTGGAATGTACGTTACCGTCCGAAAGAAGCCCCAGAAAATGAAAAGTAGACCCATGCTGCTTACAATTTTGCACCAACTTCTGCCAGATTTCGGATTCGTACATTTTTCCGCTTTCAATCGACTCGTTGACCAACTTTGCGCCCTGCGAATAAATCTGTCCGCAGCCCAACGCGTTATGACCAACCTCACTATTGCCCATATCTTCATCACTGGGCAAACCGACAGCTGTCCCGTGCGCCTTAATGGTTGTATACGGACAGGTTTCCATCAAATGATCCAATGTCGGCTTATACGCAGCGCTAACGGCGTTTCCGTAAGAATTCGGGTTATGGCCGACTCCGTCCATAACAATCAAAACAACTTTTTTATCCATAAACACATCTCCAAATTATTGATTAATCCGTTGCTGTATCTCGAGCAAAAACTGCTCGGAAGTAACCACTTTCTTATTTTCAATCGAAGACAGCGCCGCCAAGTCTCCGGTCATAATGCCGTCTTCAATGGTTTGGATGCTTGCGCGCTCCAATTCTGCGGCAAAATCCATCAATTCCTGGTTGCCGTCCAATTCTCCGCGCTTACGCAGCGCACCCGTCCAGGCAAAAATTGTTGCCATAGGATTGGTCGAGGTCTTTTCTCCTTTCAGGTGTTTGTAATAGTGACGCTGCACCGTACCGTGAGCTGCCTCATACTCGTAAACACCGGTCGGAGACACTAATACAGAAGTCATCATGGCTAGGCTGCCAAATGCCGTCGCAACCATATCCGACATCACGTCGCCGTCATAGTTTTTGCAGGCCCATACAAACCCGCCTTCACTGCGTACGACACGGGCAACCGCGTCGTCTATCAGGGTATAGAAATAAGAAATCCCTGCTTTTTCGTACCGGTCGCGATATTCTGCCTCATAAATATCATGAAAAATATCCTTAAACCGGTGATCGTACGTTTTTGAAATAGTATCCTTAGAAGAGAACCACAAATCCTGCTTGGTATCCAGCGCAAAATTAAAACAAGCGCGGGCAAAACTCTCAATACTGCGATCCAGGTTATGCATCCCCATAATCACACCATCGGAATTTGCAAAGTCGTGGATCAACATCCGCTGTTCTTTTCCTTCCGCATCCGTTACACACAACTCCGCCTTAGAACCTTTTTCTACACGCATTTCAACATCTTTATAAATGTCGCCGTATGCATGACGCGCAATGGTAATCGGCTTTTTCCAATTTGGCACAAACGGCGTAATACCCTTTACCAACAACGGAGCACGGAAAACCGTTCCGTCCAAAATCGCACGGATGGTACCGTTCGGACTTTTCCACATCTTTGTCAGATTGTATTCCTTAACCCGATCCGCATTCGGCGTAATCGTGGCGCACTTTACTGCAACCCCGTACTTCAGCGTTGCATTGGCGCTGTCTACCGTAACCTGATCCCCGGTTTTTTCACGATTTTCCAAACCCAAATCATAATACTCGGTATTTAATTGCACATAAGGCTCAATCAAATATTCTTTGATCCACTGCCAAAGAATTCGAGTCATCTCGTCGCCGTCCATTTCTACCAGCGGCGTAGTCATCTTTATTTTTGCCATTTCCATCCTCCTTATTCCGCTTGTCGAAGCGACGGATAGATCGTTCCGGCAAGACTTTATATCAAAACCTATTTTTCTTTTTATATTATACCATATCCGGTAAAAATTGTAAACGATAACTTTGTAAAATTTTGTGAAAGAAAGTACCGACATCCTAAGACGCCGGTACTTTCTGTTAAAATTTTTGCATGATCAAATGCTTATCCCGAAAACGCGGATATACCCGTATGAGAAACAACTCATACAAAAACGCGATAATACAAACCTGAACAGTTGTAATAATAATTTCCTGAATGGTTCTCGGAACCCATAAAATCCAAAACGCTTTGTTCCCGTAATACAGCAAACTCAGCCATACCGTATTCAGGGTCGAACCGATCAACCCCGCACCCAAAATAGCCGCAAATAATCCAACGACACTGACAGCCGGTTTTTGCGCTTTGTCTCGTCTGCGCATCAACAACTGATCCACGACGACAAAAATCAATCCAATCAAACAGACCAGTTCCAGCCCGATTGTCAACCCGGACGCATACAATGCAAGATCATTCCGATAAGCCTCGTTACTGGAAAAAGACAAGGTAGCCGTTGATTGCGTAACCAGTTGATCATATTCTTCAGCAGACACAACCGATAATTGAACCTGTTCTATCTGAGAAACGGCTTTCTGCGCATTTTTGCTTTTGAGCTGACCCGTTTTTTCATTCACCTCGTCAGAGATTACGACCGTTGTCCCGTCATCAAAAGCGTCCTCAGCGATTGTTTTTACCGTCGACGGCAGCACCACTGTTTGAATCCCCTTATCCCGGAACGCACCGCTGCCGATAGAGGTTACAGAAAAAGCACACCCATCGTAATCAGCCTTTGACGGAACTGCAACAATCGGACCTTCCGCCGTACAATCCCGAACCTGCATACTGTCGTCTGTAGCCAGGCTGGTCAACACATAAGAAAACACCGATAAATCCTTCTGCTGTTGCAGCCGCTGGACCTGTCCTTTTGTCGCAACGTTCTGCGTCGTGGGCAAAAAGCCGGTTAAAACCTGATCGTTCCAGAAGCTGACGTGATTTACCACACCAAAAGTACCGATCAACACCAACACGCAAACCGCACTGATTCCCAGCTTTTTGTTATCCTTGATCTTCAACACAGCCCACCAGAAAAATCCGCGGAAAAATCCGGTGCACAAAGCGGTCAGCGTAAACAACGGATTATAAGCGCCCGACGGCTTCACAATACAGCCGAACAAATCCATAAACACGGAGGACGCCGCCCCGTAAGCCGGGCCAAACAAAATAGCCGGGAACGAAGAAAAAATACCGCTCAAATTAACGTGCATGCCGTCGCCGCCAAACAACGGCAACCGGAATCCTGCAATCAAACTCGTCACACATGCCAGCGCGACAAATACAGCGGTAATGGTGATCCGTTTTAATAACCGATTCCGTGAAAACGGATCTTTGTTTTTTACAAGTTCATTTTTTTGCATAAAAAAACCTCCTCCCTCAAATTTGCAACAAGTGGAGGAGCATTTGTTCCTACTTCTGTTACAGCGGGATGCAAACCCGAAACCGCAGCGATTTACACTTTCGTTTGCCGGACAACTCCCCGTTCCGGCAACACTTTACGCTTCGAGCTTTACTCTGAACTTTCTTCTATTATACTACACACTAACATATTTTTTCAAGTACTTACAACAATTTTTTCCAACATAAAAACAGGATCTCAATGAAGTATATTTCTTTTTACAAGAGACTTCCCACACCTTTTCTCCCTTTTGCGTTTCCACACAACTCACTACAGGCAACAAAGGCATAGAACATAGAACGCAAACACATCCCGAATGCAATGTATCCGTATGCACAATGCATACGGATACATATAAAAAAAGCCTGCCGCAAAATCGGCAGACTCTTCTGGCTATTTACATTTGTTTCATATTAAAACAATTACGCATTGAACAAGGCAGCCAACTTAGACTTTTTGTTTGCAGCCGTATTTTTATGCATAATCCCTTTCGAAACTGCTTTATCCAGATTCTTATAAGCAAGGCTGAGCGCTTTAGCATCTTTCTTTTCGATTTCGCCTCTCAGCTTTTTCAGGTTTGTCTTCATTGCGGATTTGAACATCTTGTTGTTCAATGCTTTTACCGCAGTTACCTTTACACGCTTTTTGGCAGACTTAATATTCGGCAAATCAGTCACCTCCCGATACTTACTTTTGTATACTTGGATATTATACCAGATTTTTTTATTTTTTGCAAGGGGTTTTTACAAACTTTCTTTTTTTCTACACACTTTATTTTTAAAAAGAAAAAAAACGGAAATAATACTGCAAGAACCTTTTCAATCCAAAAAGGAGGAACTATCATGGCTTTTACGGCAAGAACCGACATGGCTTGCGAACTGATTGACAAAAAAGAAAGCGAAGGAATTCGACATTCCGAAAAAAATTGTGGCGGAATCCGTGTTTCCGAAATTGAAATTTCTACGCCTCAGGCCGCACAACAATTACAAAAAGAACAAGGCACCTATATTACCGTAAATTTTGAAGGCGCTTTTAATGACCCTGCACTTTTTGATGAAGCCATTCTCCAAATTGCGCAGGCTGTTCGATCCATCGCAGACACCAACGGAAAAACGTCACTGATCGCCGGGCTGGGCAATCGGAAACTGGCTTCAGATGCACTGGGACCATTGACCACAGACCGTATTATTATCACCCGTCACCTTCGGCAATCGGCCCCGCACTTATTTGAACAGGCCCGGCTCGGCGTCACCGCGCAAATCACACCGGATGTACTGGGAAAGACCGGAATCGAAAGTGCAGAAGCCGTTCGATCCGCTGCACAAATTGTCAAACCTGACGTCATTTTTATCATTGACGCACTGGCGGCCAGAGAAATGCGAAAACTCTGTGCTTGCGTACAAATCAGTAATACCGGACTGCGCCCGGGCTCCGGAATCGGAAATCACCGAATGCAATTAGACCAGGCCACATTAGGAACGCCCGTTATTTCCATTGGGGTTCCGACCGTCATGGATGCCCTCACGCTGGCCTCCGATATCTTTCAGCAACAGCCGGACGAAAAAACGGTTTCCGCGTACGACAAACACTTAATCGTGGCACCCAAGGATGTCGATATTTTAGTAAAAAACTGTGCTGTGCTGGTTTCTACGGCACTCAACAAAGTCTTTCACAATGATATCAGTGAGGATGAAATTCAACTGCTGACCGAAATGTAATCCTGTGTCACAGGTATACAACCCGTCCCTTCCGCATAATGTTTGATGAAGGGATGATTCCATGAAACGACTAATCAATAATCTTTACTTTTGTATCTTTATCACGTTCTTTTCTGCCCTTGCACTGGGCTTCTTTCTGTCCGCTTATAAATTACCGCTGTTAGCCGTCCCGGCTCCGAAAACCGGCACGGCTCCTGTGGTAGAACTCTTTGTCGATGAGTGCAGCGCGGCGTTTCTTCCATTTTTATACCAATCAGATTTATCTACACCTCCCGATGAATCTCAAATTATTGAAAACGAACAAGCTCCCGCCCCGGACAACTCCGATCAAACGCCCGGAACGCCGGAAACAGATCCGCCGTCACAAACAGAATCCGTAACATCTATTCCGGAAGGCGCTTTACCCATCAAAATGCTGACCGTTCGGCCGGCTTCCTATATGCAGGGCATCCAGGGCGTCTATGTAAAAAATGAAGCAGAAAAAGAATTTAATTTAGAACAACTGCTCAACAACCCGGTCAAACTCGGCATCGACCGTTCCTCAGACGATCCGCAAATCTTAATCGTGCACACCCATGCTACCGAATCCTTTAACGAAGAAGGCTCGGATTACTATCTTCCTCAAACCAGTTACCGCTCCGATGACGACTCCAAAAACATGGTACACATCGGCGATGTTATGGAGCAAATGCTGACACAGGCCGGATATCGAGTCTTGCACACCTCAACGCATCATGACGTCGACTTTAACAAGTCGTACACCAGTTCCTACAATGAAATCAGCGATTACTTAGAGCAGTATCCATCCATTAAGGTGGTTTTGGACGTCCACCGAGACTCGATCATTACCGACAGCGGTGTCAAATACCGTACCGTGACAGAAATAGATGGACAGCAAAGTTCCCAGGTCATGCTGTTGATGGGCTGCGGAAACGACACCTACAAGCATCCCGAGTGGGAGCAGAATTTCACACTTGCCGCCCATATTCAAAAAACAGCAGCAGAAAAATATCCTGACCTCATGCGTCCGATCTTACTGCGGGCCGCTCGATACAACGAACATCTCAGTACCGGTTCTTTGCTGGTCGAAGTGGGTACCTGCGGCAACACCCTGCAAGAAGCCGAACGCGGGGCCCGATATTTTACCGAAGTGCTGATAGAAGTGTTAAATCAGGCCCAATAATTTAACACAGATTTAACACTGCTGCGATTGACTGTCTAACATTTTCCGGCTATACTGTAACATGAAAAAAAAGGAGAACAACAAAAATGAAACGCGCACTTGTAGATTTAGGTTCCAATACCGTTCGGCTGTCTGTATACAATACCGATGCAGACGCCTTCCACTTACTGTTTTCGGAAAAAGAAACGGCAGGGCTTGCCGGATATATCATAGACGGCCAAATGTCACAAGACGGCATGCAAAAGGCCTGCGATATACTCTTAAACTTTTCGGACATCTTAAAAAATCTTGAAATTAACAATTTTTCCGTTTTTGCAACGGCCTCGCTGCGCAACATCACCAATACGGATGAAGCGGTAGAATATATCAAACAACATACCGGGATCGAAGTAGACGTCATTGCCGGAAAAACGGAAGCCGAATACGGCTGCAAAGGGGCATTAAAAGCCGTTACTCAAAACGTAAACGCCATATTTGATATTGGCGGCGGCAGTACGGAAATCGTATTATTAGACCAAGATGTTATCACTTCCGCAAAAAGTTTTCAAGTTGGCTGTCTGACGTTGTTTAAAGAAAACGTATCCCATTTACTACCTAAAAAACAGGAACTGAAAAACATCAAAAACAAAATAGACCAAGTTCTTGCAGAACAACAATCTGCACAAGCCGATATTCTTTGCGGGGTCGGTGGGACGGCACGGGCCCTGCTGAAGATTTCAAACGATTTATTTGACAAGCAGTCGTCCGAAATCGACCGCGCCGAATTTCTCAAAATCAAACACATTTTGTTAAAAGACGAAAAGAAAGCCAAAGATTTGATTCTGAAAAACTGTCCCGACAGAATCCATACCATTATCCCGGGCATGCTGATTATCTCCAAATTAATCAAACGATTTGACAGCAGCAAGCTCGTCATCAGCAAGTACGGCGTCAGAGAGGGGTACCTATGTCAAAAATTGATGAATCCTACGATTTATCCTACACACAAAACCGAGAACTAAGCTGGCTGGAATTTAATAAGCGCGTGCTTGACGAAGCCACGGACGAGACGGTACCGCTGTTGGAGCGGTTAAAATTTTTGTCTATCTTCTCGACAAATCTTGACGAATTTTTTATGATCCGCGTTGGCAGTTTAGAAGATCTGGCCGTCATGGTTCCCGATAAAGAAGATAACAAATCCGGCAAAAAGCCGGTCGAACAGCTGCGTGCCATTTTTGAAAAAGTATCGCCACTGATGCACTACCGCGATGCGGTATACATGACCTTAATGGCCCGACTAAAGCCCTATGGAATTATCGACTTATCCTATGACCAATTAGATAAAGAATTAAAAAAATACGCCGATCAATACTACAAAAACTTTATCGCGCCGATTCTTTCGCCTCAAATTATCGATCCCGGGCACCCTTTCCCGCACCTCAAAAACAAAGCGCTGTATGTTGCCGCCGTACTCCGGAAAGGGCAGCATCAGATGCTGGGGATAATCCCGGTTCCGCAATCGGCAGAGCCCATTTTAAAATTTCCGCAGCGTCCGGGTTCCTACATCCGCATGGAAACGCTGATCTGTGCGCAGCTCAAACATTGCTTTCCGGGATACAAAGCGGAACAGACCGCGGTCATTTGTGTCACACGCAATGCAGACCTGAGCTTTGATGACGAGAAGTTTGACGAAGACGCACCGGATTATATGAGCAAAATGTCCAAATTGCTGAAAAAGCGCGATCGACTCGCCCCCGTCCGATTAGAAATTCAAGGCGAACAGGGGCCGTTGGAAGAAAAACTGCTACAACGCCTGAATTTGCCAAAAAAACAGGTCTATTATTCTATTTGTCCGCTTCGGACAGAATATATGCTCTCCTTTAAAGGATTTGATCCGGAGTTGTACTATCGCAAGGCAACCCCGGAGATCCCGGCATGTTTTACGGAAAAGGAAAAAATCGCCGATCAGATTCGTCTCAAAGACGTGATGCTGATGTATCCCTATCACTCGATGACGCCCTTTTTGCAATTGCTCAAACAATCAGCATACGATGCCTCCGTGCTTTCTATCAAAATCACGATTTATCGTCTTTCTTCCCACTCGGCCGTTGCAAAATACTTGTGTGAAGCCGCCGAAAACGGCAAAGAAGTTACGGTATTGATGGAACTACGGGCCCGTTTTGACGAACAAAATAATATTGACTGGGCCAAACGATTGGAAGAATCGGGCTGCCGCGTTATATATGGGATAGAAAATTATAAATGCCACAGCAAGATCTGTCTGATTACTTATAAAAATAAAGGTCGCCTGTCCTACATTACCCAAATTGGAACCGGAAACTATAATGAAAAAACGGCCCAGCTATATACCGATCTGTCCTTGATGACGGCAGACGAAAATATTGCCGCGGACGCCGTTCAGTTTTTTCAAAACATGTTAATCGGCAACTTGGACGGAAAATATGACGAACTGCTTGTGGCTCCGAATGAGATGAAAAACAAGTTGCTTCACATGATTGACCAAGAAGCCGTAAAAGGAGCACAAGGCCGCATTTTTATCAAAGCCAATTCGGTAACCGAACGAGACATGATCGATCATTTAGCATACGCGTCGCAATGCGGAGCCAAAATTACCATGGTCATCCGGGGTATTTGCTGCATCTTGCCGGGAATCGGCGGAAAAACCGACAATATTACTATCACCAGTATCGTCGGCAGACTGTTGGAACACTCTCGCATTTATGCATTCGGCGAGGGGCCGGAGATGAAGTTATACATTTCATCGGCGGATCTGATGACACGCAACCAAACCCGCCGTGTAGAAATCGCCTGCCCGGTCCTGGATCCGGATATCCGAAAAATGCTGTTGGACTACATGGATTTACTCTTGTCGGATACCGCAAAAGGGCGGCAAATGAAAAGTGATGGCACGTATACCCCGATCTATGCGGCCAAAGACAAAATAGACAGCCAAGACCAACTGCTCTGGCACGCGCCGAAATTACCTCGTCCGCTTCAGCCCAAATCCTTTATAAAATCATGGTTTTCTCGTTTATTTCACAAGTAAACACAACATAAAACCGGACACTCTTTAATCGGAGAGTCCGGTTTTGTATTCTGCAAATATTATCACACCATTCAAAATCTCCAATTCAATCGAGGCGCCCTAACCTCATCCGAAATCGAAGAAACGCCTCAAACAAAGACTTTTTGCACTTTAATACCGTCTTTGTAAAAGATTGGCCTTACCGACTGCATCCATCCATATCGCTTGATTCGTCATCCCGACACAACACCAATGCATGCATCGCCCGCGAAGCCCCGACATAAAAGGCCTGTTTTTCCATCGGCGTCGCCCAATTTTTCTCAGATGCGTCCGCCACGACAACCGCATCGAATTCAAGCCCCTTCGTCAAATACGAAGCCACCACAACCGTTCGGTCCGGATATAAAATATCCTCGCTGCCCAACAACGTCGTGGAAATCCCAGCCGCCTTCAATCGCTGATAAACGCACTGACATTCTTCCTCATCCTTACAAACAACAGCTTTGGACCGAAACGCAGCCAACTCTTTTACTACCTGCTCCAATTGACTACATGAAACGGTCTGTACCGGCCGGCCGTGACGGGCAAAGAACGTCATATCCGCACCATTGCTCACAATCCCCGACAAATACGTATTGATCTCGATCGTCGAGCGATAACTTTTATGCAATTCAAAATAACGTGCCGAAATCGGTTCGTAACATAACGCAATTTGTTTCAATTGCTCAAAATGCGGCAAAAACGCCTGATTCAAATCGCCTAAAACGGTATGAGACGCCCCAGAGAACACCTGAGCCATCAACCGATAAACAAGCGGCGGATAATCCTGTGCCTCATCCACTACCACATGCTTAATTTTAGGACACGTCGGTAAACTTCCGCACAAAAACAACAAATAGCACAGGGCAAACAAATCCTCATACCGAACCTGATTTTGTGCAAACAACTGCCGACACTGCTCGGCCATTGGGCCGGAAATTTCTTTCAAAGCCTGCACATACATCCGATACACATCAACCTGCAACATCTGACGGGCCTGCTGTAAGATACGGTTTTTATCCGCTTGCCAACAGGCTTCTATTTCCTGCTGCAGTTCCTCGTCCGTAAAGGCAA
Organism: Clostridia bacterium; assembly: GCA_014872655.1. Taxonomy (GTDB): domain Bacteria; phylum Bacillota; class Clostridia; order Oscillospirales; family UBA644; genus UBA644. The sequence continues at coordinate 31,820 of WHHJ01000001.1, read as the reverse complement.
TCGCGCCGTTTTCGGTTACCTGCAACTGATACTGCTTGTCTCGGGTGCCCCGAAAAGTTGTTTCCAAATACTCCTCTAACCCATCCAGAATTTTCCGAACACGGATCGCCGGCTTGTACGCGCGGCATTCTTCAAAATACAGTGTATACAACTGCTGCTGCGTATAAACAACCTCGTCATAATACATCAAATCCTGTGGCCGGACATACTCCGCCGCATGAGCCTCAAAAAAGCGTTGCAAATGCAAACGAAATTCTTCGGACCCTTTCTGGACAATTTCCGCCGGATCCGTACGATGGTGCAAAAGCCGTTCGGCCTGCTCTGTCGCGGACAACACCGTTTTACCGGGAAGATACCGTCCGAAGTATTCGACCATGCTGGTCTGGATCACCTTTTCTTCGCCCAGATCGGGCAATACGTCCGCAATATAAGAATTAAACACATTGTTGGGTGAAAAAATGATAATCTCCGCAGAAGAAAGTTTTCCGCGCAAGCGATACATCAAATAGGCCAACCGATGCAGCGCAATCGATGTTTTTCCGCTTCCGGCAACGCCGCTGACCAAAACCAGGCGATCAGTCAAGTTCCGAATCACGGCATTCTGCTCTTTTTGAATCGTGGATACAATCGTTTTTAATTTGGTATCGCTGTCGCTGCCCAGCTGTGCCTGCAGGATATCATCTTCAATGGCAATATCGCTGTCAAACCAGGCCAACAGTTTTCCCTGTTCAATGCGGAACTGCCGACGCAGCAGCAAGTTACAATCTATTTTCCCGTATGGTCCCGAATACTGTGTTTTACCTAATCCGGACTCATAAAACAGCGCCGCAATATCCGACCGCCAATCGCAGACAAGCAAATCAGAAGTCTCCTCCTGCACCAGCGCGCGCCGGCCGATATACATCGTATCCACGTCGCCGTCTTCCTCGACGTCCAACCGGGCAAAATAAGGATTATCCGCCAACATGGCCAGCACTTTTTTTTGTTCTTCAATCCGCTCAAAGCGCTGCACATCCCGTTGTTCCGTCTGCGCGATCTGAAGCACTTCCTGGTACCCGTCCGGATTTTCCGACGCACGGGCAAAATCGTCCCAGGTTCGACGTCGCTGTTCCAAAATATACGCACGCAAATCTTTTCCGCTTTGCTGATAATCACCCAGCTGTCGGCGAATATAATCCAAAACTTGCGATAAATGCTGCTGTTCCTGTTGTGTTATATCCATAAAAACCCTCTCCAACAAGACAGATCGTACACATGGGTGCACGATCTGTAAAATAAACCTTTATGCTTTTGTCTGCATGTTCCGCTTGATAATCATTTCTTGCCACTCCGGAGACAAGGTAACAAATCTTGCACACCAACCGGAAACACGCACCGCCAACGTCTGATACAGATCCGGATGAATGACGGCATCCCGCAAAACCTTATCATCTACCACATTGATATGGGTAAAAATACATCCTTTATCAATAAAGGTCTTATACAACCCAATCATCGCCTGAAGCCCGTCTTCGCCTTCAATACTGCCCGGACAAATTTTCAGATCCAGCGCCGTTCCGTTTGCAATACAATCTAATCCCAACGAACCAACAGAGGTCAAAATTGCTGTCGGGCCCATCTTATCCTGACCAACTGCAGGCGTAATATTCGCAGATAAGATATCATGTGCTTTATGACCGTCTGCCTGTGCCATTCTCTGCCCGCGCCAAGAAATCTCTCGGCCAAATGTGCTGACGCCAGCCGGACGCAGAACCCCGTCCCGCACCTTCACCTCTGTCTGAAAACGTGCAAAATCATGCAAGACTCTGCGAGCCATTGCATCCGCTTCAGGATTGGCGTTTCCAAATCCTTCAAAATGGTTCAGAATCCACTGACGCAGAGGTTCTTCGCCTTCCCAGTTATTTTTAAGGCAAGTAACCAACTTTTGAAACGTGAGCAATTTTTCATCAAATACAAATTTCTTGATACAATAAAGCGAATCCGCAACGCTGCCCACACTGGCCATATGGGGAGACAAAACATAATATTTTGCTCCGCGCTGAAAATATCCGCGCGCATTTTCAATACAGCCCTCAGTAAACAAGGATACACACGTATTATACCGTCCGGTCCGGCCGTACTGATCGGCTCCGTCCATCAGCGTTTGAATGTTTTTTTGTACAATCGCGTCATAAGCCGCATAAACTTCTTCAAAAGACTGATAATCCGGAATTTCATCCGAATGCAACCCCAATGCTTCATCCAGCATCATTACCGTATCCAACGGATGATAAGAAAAACACGTTTTACCCGGGATTTGAATTTCCCAACAACCGTCATTTGCAAAATTGCGGGCCTCTTTCAAATCATATCCGAATTTAACCAAAGAGTCAATGACAAAATCATTATTATAAACTGCAATCGTACCGGTCCCCAAACGCTGTACCTCGGCAATCCGGCGGAACAGTTTTTCCGAGGTGCGCTTGCTAATCCGGACGGACACCGGAAAATCGCTGATCAATGTTTCCTCGACCACGTCCAAGACCAAAAAGGTCATCTCGTTTTCAATATCCTTGCCGTCTTCATCCACACCGGACAAAATGATGTTTTGATAGTGCTGACCATCTCCGGATCCATCAAATAAACCGGATTCTCCGATCCATTCACAACCTTTGATCCAAAAATGCGCCACATACTCGCGCGCTTCATCCAGCGTAATCGTTCCGTCTGCAAGGTCCTGTTTGAGAAAATCGCCCAGCATCACATCGATTCTTCCGATTCCGGGCCAGTTCCCACACTGCCGCTGCCAAGCAAACATAAACCATAAGGACTGAATCGCCTCACGGAAATTTTTCGGCGGATTTTCTGGAACATCTTTTAGATTTTCCCGGATTTGTTCATAATGTGTCTTCTGTTCGCCTTCGCTCTGTGATATCCGTTCATCCAGAAGCTGCATATACCGCGTATGCCAAATCTGCATCGCGTCCAAAGTCACCAAACAAGCCTGTAAAAATTCAACTTGTTTTTCATCTAAATCACCACGGCGAGACAACCGGTTCTCAACATGCGACCGCAGCCCGCGATATCCGATTTTCAGCACCTCGTCAAAGCCAAGCGTAACATGCGAAATACTGTCTGTCAAGATGTTTCCGTTTCGTCTGCGAACCGGAACCTGGTGCCACGGGCCTTCTTTCAAGGTCGTGGCCCCCACCAAAAGCTCGTCCGGCGTAATCCGGATTGGGGCTTCCTGCGCAATATGCTTTACCCCCAGCGCATACACCATATCACCCACGTCCGGATACTGTTGCTCCTCTTGTTCCGTCAGCACAATCGGCGTGGGAATCAGTTGTTTACCCCATTTACCTAATAAAGCCTCATAAGCCATTTCACGCGTTTTATCTGACAATCTTTGAATCATATTCACTCCCCCAAACTACTTCCGGCTGGTTCCAGCTCGGAAACACAACTTTTCACTCTTGAAATATACTGTTTTGCGATATCTGTCAACTGTTTCATTTGCTCTTCGGTCGGCACCTCAAACTCCTGGCCAAACGACATCTGAAGCCCTTCCAACTTTCCTAAACCGTAAGCATGATACCGTAACAATTCATAATAATCCAAATTCGCAAACGGCTGAATAAACCGACTGATCTGCTCAACCTCTTCCGACGTATCATTCACCCCGCCGACAATCGGCGTCCGAACAATCAACCGCACATTTTCTGAAGCCAGCCGCTGTAAATTTTCCATAATGCGAACGTTAGAAACGCCAACATATTTTTGATGCAATGTATCATCAAACACTTTAAAATCACACATCATCGTATCCGTATACGGTAGAACTTTTTCAAATTCCGAATACGGCACATTGCATGCCGTTTGAATACATACATCAATACCTGTCTCGCGGCACTTTTTAGCAACCGCCGCTACAAAATCCGCCTGCAGCATCGGTTCTCCGCCCGAAAAAGTAACGCCGCCTCCGGTATTGTTATAAAAATCCCGATCGGCTTCAATCTGAGCAAAGACTTCATCCACCGTCATCGTTTTGCCGATTATTTGCCGAGCTTTGGTACAACAAACTTCTGCACAATCTCCGCAATGCACGCACCGATCTGCCAATAAACTTCCGTCCGGGCTGAACACGCCGTGTTTGCAAACCCGTGCACAGGCGCCGCATCCGATACACCGGCTTGCCGTAAACTGTAGTTGCGGCCGCATGGATAAAGACTCCGGATTATGGCACCACAGGCACCGGTTGTTACAGCCCTTTAAAAAGACTGTCGTACGAATCCCATACCCGTCATGAATAGAAAATTTCTGAATGTCGAACACGACACCCGTCTGCTCCATATTGCTACCCTTTTCTCAAAAATTTTTTTTAAAAAAATTTCTTATTATATGTTCTAATATCAAGGGCAGTTTAGCACATTTATTTACGCTTGTCAAGTGCATTTTTCCTAATTTTTTCGGTTTTGAACAAGAAGCACAAACAAAGAGCCAAAACACATCAAAGCAACCCCAATACAAACGGAAAACAACATATAGCGATACGAGAAAACAAACGAAGAAGAAAAGGCCGGAACAGCTTGACTTAAAGTCTGAACAGAATCCAAATGAAACAGCCAGGAAAGCAAGAACGTGAACAATCCCGAAAAAACGGTCTGCAAGATTTTGCCCCAAAAGTACGGGGCAGTACTCAGCCCGCTTTCATACACAAACGTTAAAACCTGACAATGTACCGAAAATCCGGCCCAACCCAAAATGGCGCCGGTAAGCGTTAAACTGCGAATGACCGGAGCCGCATTTCCGACCATGCGTACCCCCGTAGTCATCTCAAAAACTCCCGCGAGGGCATTCTCTACCGTTTGCAAATCAAACGGAAATATCGCACAGATTCCTTTTGCCAACGCGGGAATGATTCCAAATCCTTGCAACATGGAAATAATCACGGCAAAAAAAATGATAAAAGCGCAGATATATACCATACTGACTGCCGCGTCCCGAACCGATGAAACAAAAACGCTGAAAAAGGGACGCCGCTCCTGTTTTGGTTGTGATAATACTGCCGGAGAAAAGCGATCCTGGCTGCTGCTGCGCCAAATTCGAGAAAATAAGATTCCCGTCAATACAGAAGCGGCTATCTGAGAACTCAATAAAATCCATCCGGCAGAAGGGCTATTCCAAATGCCCATTCCCACGGTCCCCAAAACAAACGCAGGACCCGCATTATTGCAAAATGCCAACATTCGCTCCGCTTCTACCTTTGAACAGCCCCCGCTCTGATATAATTTTACTGCCGTTTTCGCACCAACCGGAAATCCCGAAATCAATCCTAAAACAAAAATTCCGGAACACGCTCCGTTCACATGAAAAAGTGGCCGCATCAACCACTCGGTTCTTCGGCCGATTTTTTGCGCAAATCCTAACCCAATAAACAAAGAAGAAAATACAAAAAACGGAAACAAAGACGGAACCACCGTATTCAAACAAACAGAAATCCCGTCCGCAGCCGCATCAGAAGTTCGGTCCGGAGCCACCACCAACCCCGCAATACCCAACACGGTTATAAAAAACGTAATTGCATTGATATATTTTTGACGTCTGATTGAAAATCGTTTCAAATCGATCACCGCCGTATCAAAATATATGCAGAAAAAAAACAAGTATGCTTGCTTTTTTTGTTGTTTTGTATTATAATTGTGCCAAGAAATCCGTATGAAAAATACGATCGATAAAATAGGAGGAAAAGATGACCGATCTTTATCCAAAAAAAGAAAATATCGTATACAAAACCATAAACGGGACTGATTTGCATTTGGATCTGATCTTTCCCAAACAAATCAGTAAACCTTGCCCATGCGCCGTCTTCATCCACGGAGGAGGTTGGTTTATCGGCGCCCGCAAAGACGTCTGGGGCTTTCCGCTCATTATCGACGCGCTGATCGAACAAGGTATTATTGTGGCATCCGTTGAGTACCGCCTGGTTCACAAAAACGGTGGAGGATTTCCGCAAAGCGTTGAGGACACGCTGGATGCGCTTCAATTTATAGACCGCAGCATTCCGGAGATTGATTCTCAAAGAAAAGCAGTCTGGGGTATTTCTGCCGGCGGCTACATGGCACTGATGTGTGCCTTATATCAAGATCCAAATAGAACGCCATCCCCCATCAAAGCCATATTGGACATGTGCGGTCCTACATATCTAAAAGGCAATGATCCGCGCTTTCCGCAATCGGACATGCCTCAAGAAACACAAGGATACATTCGGGATCTTATCGGAGAATCTCCGGACAGCCCAAACTATAATCCTATTTGCCTGCTGCACGCAGCACCGCAAAAACCGGCGTTAATGATCGTACACGGGCAGTTAGATGAATGCGTCCCCACCGAGCAGTCCCGGCAACTGTATGTGCAAGCGCAAAAAGAAGGATTTTTTGCTCAATATCTTGAAGTAGAACACGGCGGACACATTTTTCACAGCCGCGACGGACAGCCGATCCGGCCCAAAACTCAAGATTTAATGCATCAAATGTCTTCCTTTTTAATCACTCATTTAACTTCATCCACAATAGATTGAAAAGAAAAAGGAGTATCTCATGCAACATCCAAAAAGAAAACCCTCTAAAAAACAAATCCGGCTCGTTAATCTTATTACCGCGGTTCTTTTAGTTCTGTTTTTAACGGTCGGCATTAGTATGAAGTTTGTCTCGCCCCCGTCTGAACAACCGCAAGACCAAACGCAGCAAGAACAAACGCAAACACCTGAGCAACCACAGCAAACTCAGGAACAGCCTGCACAACAAGCGGTTCGAACCTCTTTTTATGCAGTCGGAGACAATCTGATTCATAAGGCGATTTTTGCGCCGGCACAAACCTCAGACGGAACCTATGACTTTACGAAAAATTATCAATATGTCAAAGATTCCATTCAAGCAGCGGATATTGCCATTATCAACCAGGAGACGGTCATCAACGATTATGCCCCTCCGGAGCATTACCCGACCTTTTCTACCCCGATCGAAATGCTGCAAACCATCATTGATCTGGGGTTTGATGTGGCCAATGTTGCAACCAATCACATGCTGGACCAAGGGAAAGCCGGTCTGATCAATTCTCTACAACATATTCAAAATTCTTCGCTGGTCGCCTCAGGTGCTTTTTTGGGCGAAGAAGACCGCAGTAAAGTACGAACCGTCAGCCGGAACGGTATGGATTTTGCCTTTGTGGGCGTTACATACGGCACTAACGGAATTCCCGTCCCCAAAACAGACGAGCTGCTGGTCAACCTGATTGAAGATGAACAATCCATAAAAGCACAGATTACACAGGCCAAAGAGCAATCCGACTTTGTCATTGCCATGGTTCACTGGGGCAATGAATATGCCGACAATTTCAATCAGGACCAAACCGCTTACGCACAAAAACTGGCAGACTGGGGAGCAGATTTAATCATTGGTCATCACCCGCACGTCATCCAGCCTATTGATACCGTTACCTCCGCAGAAGGAAGAACGGTTTACGTTGCCTATTCTTTAGGTAATTTTATCTCCGCACAGGACTCCGGCAAGCGATTGATCGGTGCCGGTTTGAGTTTTGATGTCGTCCGCGATGAAAACGGAACCATCCGAGTGGAAAACCTATGCGCAGAACCCTTAATCACACAGGTAGAAAGCGGATTTAAAAACATTCGTATATACCGTTTTTCGGACTACACCTCAACGCTCGCCTCACAACATATGTTGCAGGCAAAAGGATGGTCACTGGATTATATTGCAGACCATTTTCAAACCATTATGGGCGATTATGCAAAAATAGAAAACAGCGAACTTGCCTCATAAAATTTTATAAAACAGCATTGGTAATATACTCTAAAAATTGTGCGCTTGGTTATGTAAAGCGCACAATTTTTATTTTCAACACAAAGAAAACCTGTTAAACTTATTGACTTTTTTCGTAAAAAAGCGTATTATGATTTTAATATATATATTATTAAGAAGAGAAGGCTTTTCTCATTTTTAAAATGCGAAACACTTTTTACAAAACATTACATTCCCTGGCACAGGGATAAAAAATGATTTAAAACACCGCATCACACGGTCAAAAGTGCTCAAACAAATTAAAAGCCAATATCTTTTTAAAATTTTCCGAAAGGATCTCAAACCTATGAAAAGCACCTGTGTTTTGCCTTTCAAAGGCACCAAACAACAAGAGAAAAAGCTCAAAGAACTGATCGCCCAATATCAAACCGTACAAGGCGGACTGATTCCCGTTTTGCAAGGTGCGCAGGATATTTACGGATATCTGCCGATTGAAGTTCAAACCATGATTGCAGACGGTTTAAACATTTCCTTATCCGAAGTATACGGCGTTGTCACTTTTTATTCGCAATTTTCCATCACGCCTAAGGGAGAAAATCGAATCAGCGTTTGTCTGGGAACAGCTTGTTACGTCAAGGGTGCCGACAAAATTCTGGCAGCCATTGAAAAACGGCTGGGGATCAAATCCGGAGAATGTACGCAAGACGGATTATTTTCTTTAGACAGTACCCGCTGTATCGGTGCATGCGGTCTGGCCCCCGTCATTATGATCAACGACGATGTCTACGGCAAAGTCAAACCGGAAGAAGTCGACGCGATCATCGACAAATATGAAATCAAAAAAGGGCCGAATAAAACCGGGGAGGATGCGGCAGAATGATTACCGTCAAACAATTGAACCAAATCAAAGAACAACAAAATAAAATTGTACAAATGCGCGGACGGGCAGATCCTACCGATCAGCAGTTATTGGCCGCTTCCGGCTATAAAAAGCAGATTTTAGTCTGCGGAGGAACCGGGTGTACCTCTTCGGGCTGTAAAAAAGTGGTTGCACAGCTGCGCAGCAGCCTCAAAAAACATAATGCTGAAAAAGACGCACTGGTGGTAACAACCGGTTGTTTTGGACTGTGCTCTTTGGGACCGATTATGATTGTATATCCGGAGGGCAGTTTTTACAGCGCTGTCAAACCCGAAAACGTGGAGCAAATTGTTACCGAACATATTATTGGAGGGAAAGTCGTCACTTCCCTGCTGTATAAAGAAACGGTTCTACCAGACGGTACCGTCAAGTCGCTGAACGAAACAAACTTTTATCGCAAACAACACCGGGTTGCGTTACGTAACTGCGGAGTCATTGACCCCGAAAACATTGAGGAATACATTGCCACCGGCGGCTATGAAGCCCTGGCTAAGGTCCTAACTTCGATGACGGCGGATGATGTCATTGACATCATCAAAAAATCCGGACTTCGCGGCAGAGGCGGCGGCGGATTCCCGACCGGGACCAAATGGGAATTTGCCAAGAAATCGGTTAACGAACAAAAATATGTTTGCTGTAACGCCGACGAAGGCGATCCGGGTGCCTTCATGGACCGAAGCGTTTTGGAAGGCGACCCGCACAGCGTCATCGAGGCGATGGCGATTGCCGGATTTACCATTGGAGCAAACCAAGGATATATTTACGTCAGAGCCGAATACCCCGTAGCCGTACATCGGCTTCAGATAGCAATTGATCAGGCAAGAAAATACGGCCTGTTAGGCAAAAATATTTTCGAAACCGATTTTTCTTTTGATATTGAAATCCGATTAGGCGCCGGCGCCTTTGTATGCGGCGAAGAAACCGCACTGATCACCTCGATCGAAGGTCATCGCGGCGAACCGCGGCCCCGTCCGCCGTTCCCGGCCGTCAAAGGATTGTTCGGCAAGCCGACGATTTTAAACAATGTCGAAACGTATGCAAACGTCGCTCAAATTATTCTGAACGGGCCGGAATGGTTTGCCAGTATGGGCACAGAAAAATCGAAGGGAACCAAAGTCTTTGCCCTGGGCGGAAAAATCACCAACGTCGGATTGGTTGAAATTCCGATGGGGACCACGCTGCGTGAAATTGTAGAAGAAATCGGCGGAGGCATTCCCAACGGCAAAAAATTTAAAGCGGCACAAACCGGAGGCCCCTCCGGGGGATGTATTCCACCTTGTCATTTTGACATTCCGATCGACTATGAAAATCTCATTCAATGCGGCAGTATGATGGGCAGCGGCGGATTAATCATTATGGATGAGGACACGTGTATGGTCGACATTGCCAAATTCTTTTTAGAGTTTACAGTCGAAGAATCCTGCGGGAAATGTACCCCTTGCCGTATCGGAACCCGACGCCTGTACCAGTTGTTAGAAAAGATCACTTCCGGTAACGGCGAATATGAAGACCTCAATAAAATTGAAGAATTGTGCCATCATATGAAAACCACCTCTTTGTGCGCGCTGGGGCAGTCCGCACCGAACCCGGTGTTATCCACGCTCAAATACTTCCGCGATGAATATATCGCACACGTTGTGGATAAGAGATGTCCGGCAGGCGTATGTAAGAATTTATTACATTATGAAATTTTGCCGGATAAGTGTAAGGGCTGTACACTCTGTGCCAAGAACTGTCCGACAGATGCAATCTCCGGAACCGTCAAGCAGCCGCACAAGATCGACACGACCAAATGTATTAAATGCGGACTGTGTATGAAAAACTGTAAATTCGGCGCGATAGTGAAAAAGTAACTCAGCAAAGCGGCAATTTCTGCCGATTGCAATTCCGAATTTCTGCAAATCCGAAACAGAAAGGATCTATAGTGATATCATGGGAATGGTAAATCTAAAAATTGACGGGATTCCCGTCACCGTGCCGGATGATTATACGATATTACAGGCCGCCAAACAGGTCAATATCGAAATTCCGTCACTCTGTTATTTAAAAGATATCAACGTCATCGGCGCCTGCCGGGTATGCGTTGTTGAAGTAAAAGGAAAACCGGGACTGGTCGCTTCATGCGTTTACCCCGTAGCAGAAGGAATGGAAGTTTTTACGAATACCCCGGCAATCCGTACATCCAGAAAAACAACCATTGAACTGATTTTGTCCAGTCACCAGAAAAAGTGTCTTTCCTGCGTGCGCGGAAACAACTGCGAACTGCAAAAACTGGCCTTCGACTACGGCGTAGACGAGGACCGCTTTGCGGAAGAAGAAATCGAATATGAAATCGATGATCAATCCCCGTACATTGTTCGCGACAACAATAAATGTATTCTTTGCCGCAGATGTACGGCAGCCTGTCAAAACGTTCAGGCCATCTCAGTCATCGGTATCGTACAACGCGGTTATAAAAGCCACGTCAGTCCGGCCTTTGAGCGCAGTCTCAACGATGCGCCGTGTGTCGGCTGCGGACAATGCGTCGTAGCCTGCCCGGTCGGTGCCTTAAATGAAAAAAGTAATATCGACGAGGTATGGGACGCGATTGCAGACCCATCCAAACAAGTCATCTTTTTCACAGCCCCGTCTATTAAAGCCACACTGGGCGAATGCTTTAATCTGCCTATCGGAACCAACGTAGAAGGTAAAATGGTCAATGCGATCCGCAGACTGGGAGCCGACAAAGTCTTTAACATGGACATTGCCGCAGATCTGACCATTATGGAAGAGGCAACGGAATTTATCCAGCGCGTCAAAAATAAAGGCGTTCTGCCGCTTATTACTTCTTGCAGTCCTGGCTGGGTAAAGTTCTGCGAGCATTATTATCCGGAATTTATTCCCAATTTGTCTACCTGCAGATCTCCGCAACAAATGTTTGGCGCGGTATTAAAAACCTACTATTGCCAAAAATACAATTTAAACCCGGAAGACTTGTTTGTCGTCAGCGTCATTCCCTGCACGGCCAAAAAGTTTGAAGCGCAACGGGAAGAACAAAAATTATTTGGACTTCAGGACGTTGATGCGGCATTAACCACGCGAGAACTGGGAAAAATGATTAAAGGTGCGGGAATCAAATTTGTAGATTTGCCGGACGAAGCTTTTGACAATCCGTTTGAAACCGCCAGCGGAGCCGGTGCGATTTTTGGCGCCACAGGGGGCGTAATGGAAGCGGCTCTGCGAACAGCTGGGCATCTGTTAGACGGTGATTTTGAGAAAACAGATTTCAAAGAAGTCCGCGGTACAGATGGCGTAAAAGAGGCTACATATACTGTAGCCGGCATGAAAATCAATGTAGCGGTGGCTTCCGGCCTTGCGAATGCACGCAAAGTTTTGGAATCCGTAAAAAGCGGAGAAAAGCAATATCACTTTATTGAAATCATGTCCTGCCCCGGCGGATGTATTAACGGTGGCGGACAGCCGTGTCAAAGCGACAGTGTGCGCAACTACGTTGACATCAAAACCCTGCGCGCCAAAGCACTGTACGACTATGACAAAAAAATGCCGATCCGCAAATCGCACGAAAGTCCCGTTATCAAAATGCTGTACGACGAATTTTTTGACGCTCCGGGCAAACCACGCGCTCATAAAATTCTGCATACCACTTACGTCAAGCGAAATAAATTTTAACCCACAGCAATATAAAAACATAAATTCAACACAACGGCGCAGCGATTGCTGCGCCGTTGTACATCATAAAGTCCCGCGACCTCTTTGTCTTCAATACCATCATACAGTCAAAGACAAAGCCTCGATGCAAAATCAATCCATCTCCGTTAAGATCATAAAACGCCATAAAATATTTATTTAAAATCCATCGGATCAAGCAAACAATTCTTGAACCCCGGCTTTCCATTCTAAAGCATATCCAACAAAAAGCAGACGGAAATTTCATTCCCGTCTGCTTTTACAATCATCACTGTCTATACCGTGATCTTTTTATTTATTTTCAGCCGATTCCTTCCGAATCTGTGCGCGGCGAATTTTTCCGCTGATCGTCTTCGGTAATTCGTCCACAAACTCCACCACGCGCGGATATTTATACGGCGCGGTCTTTTCTTTCACAAAATTCTGCAATTCCTTTTTCAACGCTTCACTGGGCGTATATCCGGTCCGAAGCACAATCGTCGCCTTTACCACGCAACCGCGCTCCTCATCCGGAACACCGGTCACAGCGCATTCGAGAACAGCATCATGCGCTATCAACACGTCCTCAATCTCAAACGGACCGATCCGATATCCGCTGGATTTGATAATATCGTCTTTACGTCCGATATACCAGAAATAGCCGTCCGCATCTCGCCGGCCGACATCTCCCGTATGGAACACACCATTTTTCCAGGCACGCAGCGCATTTTGCTCTGCATTCAGATACCCGCTGCAAATGCCGTGTTGATTGGGTTTGGGAACAATCACAATCTCGCCGTCGCAATCCGTTCCCACTTCATGTCCGTCTTCATCGACCAGACGAATATCATACTGCGGGCTCGGCTTTCCGATCGCACCGATCCGTACCGGCACGCCCGCTAAGTTTGCCAGAAGCAGCGTGGTTTCGGTTTGGCCGTATCCTTCATGGATCAACAATCCGGTAATCTGTTCAAACTTGCGGATAATATCCGGGTTTAATGCTTCCCCTGCGGTTGTTACGTGTTTGACGGATGCAAAATCTTCTTTGGTAAACCCATTTTTCACCATAAACCGGTAAACCGTCGGCGGGGCACAGAAAGTCGTAACCCCATACTTCCGAATCACGGCAAGCAGCTCCGAAGCATTAAAATGCTCATAATCATAAACCATAACGGCGCAGCCGCACAGCCACTGACCGTAAATTTTTCCCCAGGAAGCTTTTCCCCACCCGGTATCGGAAACGGTTAAATGCAGTCCTCCGTCCTCACAGGCCTGCCAAAGTTTGGCGGTGGGAATATGTGCCAGAGGGTACGTATAATCATGAATAACAGCTTTGGGATAATCCGTCGTTCCTGAAGTAAAATACATCAAAAACGGATCCGTATACATCGTCTGAACACGCTGCGGCAATTCTTCGCATTCTTCAAGCCCGGTGTCCAAGCGTAAAAATCCCTCACGCTGCGTGCGAACCACAAACAAATGCTGTAATTCGTCACATTCTTGCCGAGCCGCCTCGACGGCGGATAAAATCGACTCATCTTCCGCACAAACAACCGCACTGATCTGTGCATTCTGCACACGATATACAATATCTTTCTGTCGAAGCATGTGCGTCGACGGAATAGCCACGGCCCCCAATTTATGCAACGCAAGCAACGTATACCAATATTCAAAATGACGTTTTAAAATCAACATCACTTTATCGCCTTTGCGCACACCGTGAGCCTGCAAAAAAGCGGCAGCTTTGCCGGAAAGAGAAGACAACTGACCAAACGTAAACGTTTCCTCTCTGCCTGTAGGATCACACCATACCAGAGCGATTTTGTTAGGTTCTTCTTTGGCGATTTGGTCTACCACATCATATGCAAAATTAAACGAGTCAGGAAACTTCAGCGAAAAATCCCGTACATTCCCCTGTTCGTCCTTTTCCATATTACAAAATTTATTATATAACGGTTCCATTCACCTGACCATGCTCCTCATATATTCCGAATTTTCTAAAACGCTCATACCGTGCATGCACCAATTCGGTCTCCGAATAAGCGCGCAATGTACGAAAATCTTTCAGCAACAGGCTTTTCATGCCCTCACACATCTCATCAAAACGGTCAAAATCCTCCCGGATCACCGTTTCTGCCACACCAAATAACTGCATATCCTGAGCCGTAATATGCAAACTCTCCGCCGCATCCTGCACACGCCCTGCGTCTTTCCACAAAATGCTGGCACAGCCTTCCGGAGAAATGACAGAATACACTGCATTTTCCAGCATGTAAACACGATCTGCCGCCGCCAAGGCAAGGGCCCCTCCGGACCCGCCTTCGCCAATCACAATCGTAATAACAGGGACTCGTAACCCGGTCATCTCCAAAATGTTCTCCGCAATCGCTTCGCCCTGACCACGTTCCTCCCCGTCCGCACCGCAAAAGGCACCTAAGGTATCCACGATACAAACGACCGGACGATGAAATTTTTCAGCCTGTTTCATCAGTCTTAATGCTTTGCGATACCCCTCCGGTTTGGGACAGCCAAAATTGGTCCGAACCCGGCTTTCCAGCGTATGGCCCTTTTCTATGGCAATATATGTGACCGGCAATGTTCCCAAATAACCGATTCCCGCAACGATCGCCGCATCATCAGCAAACCGTCTGTCTCCGTGCAGATCCAATCGGTCGGTAAAGAGTTTTTCCACATAGTCCTGCCCGGTAGGCCGACCGCTCTGACGTGCCGCTTTTAGTCTATCATATGGGGTCATATCCGTTCACCTCCGACATGCTGTTTTAACAAAGTTGCTAAAACGCCGCGCAATTCTTTCCGAGGAATAATATTATCAATAAAACCATGTTCCAGCAAAAACTCGGCTGTCTGAAAATTATCCGGCAATTTGGATTTTGTTGTCTGCTCTACCACACGTCTGCCGGCAAATCCGATCAGCGCGTTCGGCTCGGCCAGAATAATATCACCCTGCATCGCAAAAGAAGCCGTTACACCGCCGGTTGTAGGATCTGTTAAAACTGTGATATATAAACCGCCCTGATTCGAATGACGTTTAATCGCCGCGCTGACTTTTGCCATCTGCATCAAAGAGATAATCCCCTCCTGCATTCTTGCACCGCCCGACGCCGTAAATCCGATAACCGGGAGCCGATGTTCCGTCGCATATTCAAACGTCCGCGTAATTTTCTCGCCGACCACAGAACCCATACTGGCCATAATATATCGGGAATCCATCGCAAAAATTGCGCACTCAACGCCGTCCAGTTTAGCCGTTCCACAAACCACCGCTTCTTTTTCGCCGGTCGTGGCTTTGGCCTTATTCAATTTTTCGGCATATCCGGGGAAATTCAAAAAATCCACGCTGACCAAATCAGACGCCATTTCCGTAAAAGAACCGTCATCCGCAACCAGTGCAATCCGAGACCGGGCGCCCATTCGGTTATACTTCCCGCAAGATGGACAAATAAAATGATTCCGCGCCCAGTCCCGTTCGGTATATTCTTTTTTACAACCGATACAAACTTTTTTACCGGTTCCGACTGTCCGTACCATCGCTTTCAACTGCGAACCCAGCCGATTTAAAAAAGGCATATTCATTAGTCGTTTTTCTCTCCTTCCGCGTTCGCAGCCTGGCTCTGCTGCGACTCAGCTGACGCCTGTTCAGGGACAACGGCAAACGAGAACTCTGCCTGTACACACAACTCCCCGTCTACATATCCGTGTCCTTTTGCCCAGTAAAACGGTGCGCGGCTTTTGATGATTTCACACTTTGTTTCGAACACATCACCCGGTTTTACCTGCTTTTTAAAACGAACTTTATCCAAGCCCGTAAACAAAGTCAAAACTTTTCCGGAAATCGTATCCGCTAAAAGCACGCAGGCAGACTGAGCCAATATCTCGCATAAAATCACACCAGGAACAATCGGATTTCCCGGAAAATGTCCCTGTAAAAAGAACTCATCACCCGTGATTTTTTTCTTACCGCAAGCCACTCCGTCAATCAGTTCTGCCTCATCCAACAAAAGCATATTTTCACGATGCGGCAGCAATTCTTTTAACTGTTCCCGATTCATCACTCGGCCACCTTTCGGAACGCGATACAGGCATTATGTCCGCCAAAGCCCAGCGAGGTTGAAATCGCAACATCAATATCCTTTGATACGGCCGTATTCGGCGTGTAATCCAAATCACATTCCTCATCCGGCTGCTCCAAATGAATCGTCGGCGGAATCACGCCATCCTGCAATGCTTTGATACACGCAATGGCTTCGGCTGCCCCGGCAGCGCCTAACATATGCCCCGTCATGGACTTGGTTGAACTGATCTTGATTTTCTTGGCATCTTCACCAAAAACGCTCTTAAACGCGGTTGTTTCAGCCTTATCGTTCAGCTGCGTTCCTGTTCCGTGCGCATTGATATACAGCTTTTCGGGATCGTATTCCACACTCTGCAGAGCCATCTGAACCGCTTTGGCCGTATACACAGCCCCGGGATCCGGAGCCGTCACATGATAGGCATCACAAGTCGTGCCATATCCACACACTTCTGCATAAATGTGCGCCCCGCGTGCAACCGCATGTTCATACTCTTCCAAAATCAATGCCGCAGCACCTTCGCCGATCACAAAGCCGGCGCGTCTCTGGTCAAACGGCAAACAAGCGGTTTCGGGGTCTTCTGATTTCACTAACGCCGTACAGTTTAAAAATCCGGCTACTGTCAACGGCGTTACAGCCGCCTCTGAACCGCCGCAAATGATCGCTTTCAGATATCCGTCACGGATCGCGCGATAAGCCTCTCCGATCATTGTGGTTCCCGTTGCACATGCCGTCGCAGTAGACAGTGCTGTTCCATGTGCATGGTACCGGATCGCGATCTGCCCGGCGGCAATGTTGATAATCATTTTAGGCACAAAAGACGGACTGACTTTTCTGGGACCGCCGGACAATAACCCTTCTTCGTTTTCACACAAAGTCTGGATACCGCCCACGCCGGAGCCAAAATATACGCCCAGTTCGTCTTCTTCCACGGTTCCCAGTATCCCGCTGTCGGCAACCGCTTCGTCAGCGCTGCACAACGCGTACTGTACATATGGATCGGTCTTTCGGGCCGTCACTTTATCTAACCGTTCTGCGGCGTCAAAATTCTTCACTTCCGCCGCTACTTTACATTTAAAATCCGTCGTATCAAAACGGGTGATCATGCCAATCCCGTTTACGCCGTTTTTTAGATTTTCCCAATACTCGGCAACTGTATTTCCCAGCGGCGTAACCGCACCAAGCCCCGTCACAACAACTCTTTTCATGTTTGATACCGTACCTTTCTTTGAGGTTAAAAACATTCTATACCGAATTTACATGGCCAAACCGCCGTCAATCCGAATCACTTCACCCGTGATATAATCGGCTTTCTCCGACGCTAAAAAGGCAACTAAATGCGCCACTTCTTCGGGCTTTGCAAACCGTTTTGCCGGAATAGCGTCTACGATCTTCTGATTTTCCGCAAAGGCGGTTGTCATATCGGTTTGAACGAATCCCGGAGCCACCGCATTACAGCAAACTCCGCGGCTGGCAAGTTCTTTTGCCACCGACTTAGTTAACCCAATCAAACCGGCTTTGGAAGCGGCATAATTGGCCTGTCCAGCATTTCCCATCAACCCGGAAACCGAGCTGATATTGATGATTTTTCCGGAGCGTTTTTTCATCATCACCGGATAAGCCTGACGAATCATATGATAAGCGCCTTTTAGATTTACATCCAACACGCGGGAAAAATCTTCTTCTTTCATGCCCAGAACCAATTTATCCCGCGTTACACCGGCATTATTCACTAAAATATCAACCGTACCAAAATCCTGTAAAATTTGGCTGAATACTTCCGCAACTGCGTCAGCATCTGCCACATCACAGCAATAAGCTTTTGCTTGAGGTCCTAACTCGGCAAGAGTCTGCTGAGCTATCTGCTCATTTCCGGCATACAAAAAGGCAACTTTGGCCCCGGCCTGTGCAAGTTCCAAACAAACCGCACGCCCAATGCCTCTCGAACCGCCCGTTACAACGGCAACTTTATCGGTTAACATGATAAAACCTCCTTGCATACCTGCTCCAGCGTGTCGGTATCTTCTACCACAAAGCTACGGCAATCCGGCAGGGTCTTTTTCACTAAACCCTGCAGCACGTGTCCCACGCCTGTCTCAATAAACGTATCCACGCCGCGGTCTGCCATATTTCTCAATACAGTTTCCCAACGAACGGGGTGATCGACCTGCGCCGCCAATGTCGCAACCACATCTTCCGTATAAAGATCACCGGTAAAGTTGGAATAGACCGGCATTGCAGGCTTGCTGATCTCAAACGTTTGCAGGGTCTGCCGATACGGTTCAACGGCTGCCGACATAAACGGAGAATGGAATCCACCGCCTACTTTCAGCGGCAAAGCCCGGCCGCCGGCTTCCTTGACCAATCCGGAAAAGCGATCCAATTCTTCGGGATTTCCGGAAACAACAAGCTGCCCCGGGCAATTATAATTAACCGGATACACCTGCTCAAACTGTCCGCACAACTGCTCGACCGTTTGATTGGGCAGTTTTACCACCGCCACCATCGACGCAGGATTCTTGACCGACGCCTCGGCCATATAAGTTCCTCTGGCGCAGGCAATTCGGAATCCGGTCAATGCGTCAAACGCGCCGCCAAAGGCCAACGCAGGAATTTCACCCAACGAAAATCCTGCCACGCAATCCGCAACAAGCCCACATTCTTTTGCAGCGAGCGCTGCCGCATAATCGGCAAGATACAAACAAGGCTGCGTGTTTTGCGTCTGCTTCAACTCTTCTTCCGTGCCATCAAACATTTGTTGTAATGTTCCCGGACGGACGCTTTCCGCCTGATCAAACAAATTTTTTACTGAATCAAATCGCTCATAAAAATCTTTCGCCATTCCGGGGTGCTGTGCGCCCTGTCCCGAAAGCAAAAACGCTATTTTACCCATTTACTGGCTCCCTTCAACAGTTGTTCGCATTCCGAAGCGACCTCTTGCAGAATCTCTGCAGCCGGCTGTTCCTTGGTAACCATTCCGGAAATTTGTCCGGCCAGAAAACAGCCTTCTTTCACATCTCCGTCTACGGCAGCTTTTCTCAATGCGCCAACGCCCAGCTGCGCCACAGTCTCTGCTGTTGCGTCGGGAGCATATTCATACTTAGAAAAATTACGGCTGAAACTGTTTTTGATACACCGACAAACGTCCCCGCCGAATCTGCGACCGGTTGCAATCGTAGAAATATCTTTGGCTTCCAATACCATCTTTTTATAATTGGGATGAACACCGCACTCCTGTGCAACCAAAAAGCGCGTTCCCATCTGAACGCCGCATGCGCCCAGCATCATCGAAGCAGCCATCCCGCGGCCGTCTGCAATTCCACCAGCCGCCAAAACCGGGATCGAAACCGCATCACATACTTGCGGCACCAGCGCCATCGTTGTCAATTCTCCAATATGACCACCGGACTCCTGTCCCTCTGCAATAATCGCATGCGCACCGGCACGCTCCATTTTTTTTGCCATAGCCACAGAAGCGATAACAGGGATCACCTTTACCCCGGCGTCCAACCACTTTTTCATGTATTTTTCCGGACTGCCGGCACCAGTTGTAACCACGCGGACACCGCATTCTACCACAACATCGGCCACCTCATCTGCGTGCGGACTCATCAACATAATATTCACCCCAAACGGCTTATCCGTTAAAGAAGAGGCGATCTCGATTTGCTGTTTTAAGTAATCCGCCGAAGCGTTCATGGCCGAAATAATGCCAAGTCCGCCGCCGTTGGAAACCGCTGCCGCCAGTTTCCCATCGGCAATCCAAGCCATTCCGCCCTGGAAAATCGGGTATGTAATACCCAACAGCGTACAAATATCAGACTGTATCATAGATTCCCTCGCATCCTATTCCTTTGCAGCATCAATCGCAGCCACTAAATCTGCCACTGTCTTTAAAGACTGATCTGCTTCTACCGAAACACCAAACTCTTCTTCTACAGACATCAGCATTTCTACAATATCCAATGAGTCTATGCCCAATGCGGAAAACTCGGTTTGCTCTGTAATTGTCTCCGGATCCAAATCCAACTGTTCTGCCATGATATTCTTCAATTTCTCAAAAGTCATTTTTCTGTACTCCTTTATTCATCTTTTATAATAAAAAATTTATGCTATATCATTTACCAGCGCAGCAAACATGCCGCATTGGCCAAACCGCCGCCAAACGCACTCAAAATCAACAGATCGCCGCGGTTGAGTTTTCCTTCGCGGTTGAGTTCATCCAGCATGATTGGCACGCTGGCGCTGGATGTGTTGCCGTATTTCTGAATATTAACCGCAAACTTCTCTACCGGGATGCCGGTCCGCTTTGCCGCCAAGTCAATAATCCGTTTATTTGCCTGGTGGGGTACAATATACCGGATATCCTCCGCAGTCAACCCGTTGCGTGTCATCAATTCGGTAATATCAGTGCCCATCGCTGTTACGGCGTATTTAAACGTTTCCTGCCCTTTCATATGGATATACGGTTTTTCCGCTTCCTTTTCAAAAAACGGACAACTGCCTACAAAATGCGGGATCTTGATCACATCGTCGCCACCGTGAACGGTCATCGTAGAATCCAAATAGCAGTCCCGGTCATCACTTAAAACGGCCGCTCCGGCCCCATCTCCAAAAATCACGCAAGTGCTGCGATCGGTCCAATCCAAAATGCCGCTTAACCGTTCTGCACCAACGACAAGCACGTTTCGAACTTTTCCACGAGCAAAAAATCCTGCTGCCGTTTCCAATAAAAATAAAAATGCAGAACAAGCCGCATTGATTTCAAAAGCGCAGCAAGTCGCGCCCAAATCGTGCTGCACCATACAAGCAACAGACGGAGATACTGTCTCCGCACTCACGGTCGCACTCAAAATCAAATCCAAATCAGAAACTTGAATACCGGCATTATCCAAAGCATTTCGAGCAGCTTTGCAGGCCATCTCCGAAGTCCACTCATTTGTACTGATATGTCGTTGCTCGACCCCTACACGTTGACGAATCCACTCATCGTTGGTTTCAACAAATTCAGACAGTTCATCGTTTGTTACAACTCGGGGAGGAACATACATCCCCGTTCCTTTTATATAAAAACCCATAACAACCTCCCTATCGGATTTCTTTTGGCTTCATTATACTGTTAGAGTCTGATACCGGAAAAAAGTTACAAAAAATCATTGAAAAAAATAAAAATTTATTTTATAATAGTTTTGTAACTTTTTTTACTGTTTTTACTCTAATGTTATGTAAGGAGGAATCCCTTACGGAAGCTTTCGAAACTATATATAAGGACAATCAGTCTAAAATATACCGATTTTTATATAAAATGTGCGCGGATGCACAGTTATCTGAAGAATTGACGCAGGAAACTTTTTATCGGGCATTTCTTTCTTTTGGAAAATTCCGAGGAGACTGTGAGATTTTTACTTGGTTGGCGACGATTGCAAAATACGAATACTTTCGCTTTCTCAAAAAATCTAAACGCGGCGGATTTGAAAATGTTTCACTCGATTGCATCGTAACTCAGTGTGTCGATACACAAGCAAGCACCGCCATGGATCAAATTGTTCAACATGAACTACACGAACGTGTAAAACAAATATTAAAGCAACTTCCGCAAAAAAATACAGATGTGGTGATTTTAAGACTTTATGCAGACATGACGTTCCGACAAATCGCCGACGCATTAAAAATTACCGAAAGCTCTGCAAAAGTGCTGTATTTTCGCGCAAAAAACATGCTAAAGGAGAAGTTATCCGATGAATTTGAACTGTGATATTACCAAAGATCTCGTTTCATTGTATAAAGACGGCATTGTCAGCAGAGCCACCAAGATTGAAATCTTAAAACATCTATGCCAATGCCCCGACTGCAGAAAATATTATCGTGCGTATGATAAATTTCTGGAAGATTTCGATGAAGACTCAGAATCAGAGCAAGAAACCGCCAGCCAACTTTCTTACTCTGAAGTGGCTAAAAAGGTACGAAAAAACAACACCATTCAAACACTGCTGTTTGCGGGAACTGTGGCTGCCGCCATTGGTATAACAGCCGTTATCTTTAAATTAGCAACAAAACAAGAAGATTAAAAAGCGTGCATGTATGGGCACGCTTTTTAATCTTCTTTCATCTTTTTAACCTAATTTTCTCAAAATGGTTTTTTAATATCAAAAGAGCTTTTCCCCTCCAATCACATTCTAAAAAAGCTCCTAATAATAAAAATATTTTAAGAAATTCTTATCGTTTTTCTATACAAACAAAAGCACCTCGAAAGGTGCTTTTGTTCTTTTTTAATGCTCTTCAAATTCAGTCGTATACACAGCAGACATACTCTTGATTGTATACGTTTGTTCCGTACTCGGGTCTACCGGCCGGATAATAACTTCTCGTATCACGCGCTGCAAAGTTTCTTTCATTTCCGGAATTTCAAAATAAACAATCTTCGTCTGTCCCGGATTGATTCGACCGCAAATAGTCTCAGATAATGCACGGTCACGGCCGTTATTCAACATCAGTTCAACGCCTTCTGTAGCCGTATCTCCGGTATTTGTAATCTCTACGCAAATTGCATTGTATGGAGTAAAGTCCGTCAAATTTCCGGCAATACTGTTTGTATCAACCGATAACATTGCCGACGCATTGCCGACAACTGGGAATGTTACCTCAACACCATCTCCCGTAACGTTGTTCACCGTTGCATCGCTACTCGGATTATTGTTAGCAGCTTGTAAATTTGCCAACAAATCAGAATCGCTTAAATCAATCAGCGAATATGCTGCCGTTACTTTGTTTTTAACTAATTTCGTCACCGTTTCTGTCTGACCGTTATAAACTACCGTTACGGTATAGAAACAGTTCACTATTCCCTTGCAATCCAGTGTATAATGATACTCGCTATACGTATCCGTTGTTTTGACATGTTGTGCCGTTTCTCCGTTCACCGACACTTCCGCGCCAACTGGAACATATAATGTCAGTTCTTCCGTCGAGCCCGCACTACCGCTTGAAATATTTCGAACCACTAATGGAATGGTACTGTTGATCTCTCCTGCGACAACCTTTTTGACTTCCGCAGAATGCGCCTCATCATCGCTGATTAAAATCGGTACTCGTGCACCGCTTCCGCCACCAGACAACTGTCCTTCTAATGAACCGATATTGGAAGTATTAATTGGTTTAAACATATTAGCGTCATACATTTCCCGCATTGACACCAAATCTTCCGGGATACCAAGCGCCTGCACATTTTCCATCACAACCGCTTCGCCCAGTTCCATATACTCATAATCTTCGATCGATTTTAATGTCCGACTATATGTTTGACCATTTACAACCACTTCAATATCCTTAAAGTCCGGCTCCACATTCATATCAAACACATAAGAATATTCACTGTATGCGCCTTTTTCTTCTCCGCTGACCGTCTGCCCGTCAATCGATACCTCTGCACCTGGTTCCGCATACACGGTCACTTTACGCATATTGGGATTGCCTGTTGTCAATTCTGCAAATACGGCAACGATCGCTTCCGGATTCATAATATCGTGCGCAACGCGCTCTCTCATCTTCAGCATCTGTTCCGGATTCCGGTCAAAATCACCCATTGTATTATACAAAGGCGCATAATACGTGTCCATAATCTGATCGGCCGTCACGTCCGTAATGCCCCATTGCTGCAGCGTCTGTCCGATACGGTTCTGCAGAATCGTCAGATATTCAAGATCTTCACTGCCGTCACGAACCGACTCCAACCGCAAGGTCGGCACCGGAATGTTCCGGTTAATTACCCCGTCATTTTTCGCACCGATGTAAACCAAATATCCGTCACCGGGAGCCTCATCGATAACATTTGGATCTTCCCAAATATTTCTGGGGGCAGTAAACGTGCTGGTTGATGTATCCAATTTATTGGCAAGCATAGTTGCCCAATATAAATTACCCTGAATATTCCAGTCCTTCTGCATCCAGTGTACCAAACGGGATGACATCAACGCATCCTGCAAATGATAGGTCGGATACGGTGCTCTGGGAGCAACGCAACCATACCACCAAACTTCTTCGCCCAGTGCCTGACGATCCCGGACATAGTTTTCCATCAACGTCTTCGAAGACCAAATGCCGCACCACGGGTCTACAACACCGTAAAGACTTTCTCGAGGAGCCGTTGTCACAACGTTTCTCGCATCCGGAACACTGGCTTTTATCGCATTGATGGCTGTTTTAATCCGATCATTTACTGTGGTTGTGTCACCAGGCTCGTCAAACATGTAGGTATACATTTTATCTAATACACCGTTTTCACGTAAGACGTCACACATCGTTACAAACCATTGAGGAGCTTTTCCGCTGGAAACAATATCGTCCACGTTTAAATAAATCTGAAAACCGCTGATCCGCGGATGTTCTTGTAAAAACTGTGTAATTTTATTTGCATAAGCCACCGGGTCCATCCATCCGGTCGCCTCAAACGGCAGCATCGTTCCGGAAATTCGATAATCTAAGAAGAACTCGTAATATTCCAGAACAAAATCATAATATTCTACACCTTCTGTGGCATTCATTCTATTCAAATAATCCCAGGCGGTGCTCTCCCAGGAAACATAAGCCGACGTAAACGAAGATTCTTCCGGCAATTCAAAATCCCAAACTTCTACTTCCACAGGAATTTGAATTTCGCCACCATCATATGTTAAGGTCACAGCCCCTGTATAAATTCCCGCCGGCTGATCTTTCGGCGCCGTCACCGTAATCCAGAATCCCTGATTTTTTCCGGCCTCGATATTGACTGTATTCAAATCTTCGTATGCCAACGGAATCAATGCGTCTGGATACATACCGGATTTATTTTTATACTCGGTCGAATTCGACTCCGTATAAATATAATACTGACGGAAAGCTTCTACATTTTCCGCAGCAAACGAATTGCCCTGATCGTCTTTCAACTCCGATACCGTCATTTTCATGTTCGAAATATCCTGATCGAATTTGACGATAAACTGCATGCCCTCCGCTTCGTTTTTTGCCAGCTTGGCAGTCAGCTTGTCTACACCGGTATTCGGTACCGTTTCATCCTGCAGATATTTCACTGCATTGGATACGATATATACGTTGTTGATCTTCAATTTCGAGATCGTACAACCGCTAATCAAACTAACGGCAAAGACTGCGACCAAAAGCACTGCAATCCATTTCTTTGTCATCTAATAATCTCCTCTCCATATATAGACTACTATACATAGTTATTATACTATACATACATAGTTTCTGTCAAGAAAATCATTTCCAAAAATAATTCCCCCATTTTGTACATATTTACAATCAAAAAAACCACATCTCAGTCCTCAGAAAAAAACAAAGAGGTGTTTTTTACACCTCTTTGTTTATATTATTCGAACTCTGTATGATGTACTGCAGAGATGCTTTTTATCCGATATGTCTGCGTTGTATCTTCATCCATCGGCCGCAATATAATTGCTTGGATCGTCTTCCACGAAGCCTCGCGCATTTCCGGAATTTTAAAATAGACGATCTTCGTCTGTCCCGGATCTATCGGTCCGCATACTGTCGCGGATTCTAACTGATCCATGCCGTTATCTATCAACAACTTTACGCCATCTGTCGTTTCTGCTCCCGTATTGGTAATCTCTACACGAATGACATTGTACGGGGTAAAGTCCTGTAAATGTCCGGCAATACTATTTGTATCAAAGATCATCATCGCAAGAGACACGCTTCCATCCGCACATGAGGTTTCCACGCCCTCTTTGGTTACCGCTGTAATCGTTGCGGATTCTTCGGGATCACTGTTGGCCTCCTGCAGATTTGAGAACAAATCCGGATCATTTAAATCAAGCAAAGAATAAGCGGCTTTCACTTTGTTCTTCACCAATTTCGTAAGAGTTTCTGATTGATCATTATAAACGATGGTCACCGTATAAAAACAGTCAACTTCGTCCCCGCAGTTTGACGGATAATAGTACTGACTGTAACGATCCGTTGTTTGGATGTGTTCTGCTTTTTCTCCATTCACAGACACGTCTGCCCCTGCCGGAACATATAGGGTCAATTCCTCCGTTGAGCCAACACTATCACTCGGGATATTTTGAATCACTAAAGGAATGGAGCTATTCACCTCACCTACAATGATATCTTTTACCTTCATTGTATAGCTCTCATCGTCGCTGATTAAAATCGGAACACGTGCGCTGTTTCCATCTGCAGACAACTGATCCTGCAAAGAGCCAATATTCGCCTCCTCGATCGGCTGAAACATATTGGCGTCATACATTTCCCGCATTGACACCAAATCTTCCGGGATACCAAGCGCCTGCACATTTTCCATCACAACCGCTTCGCCCAGTTCCATATACTCATAATCTTCGATCGATTTTAATGTCCGACTATATGTTTGACCATTTACAACCACTTCAATATCCTTAAAGTCCGGCTCCACATTCATATCAAACACATAAGAATATTCACTGTATGCGCCTTTTTCTTCTCCGCTGACCGTCTGCCCGTCAATCGATACCTCTGCACCTGGTTCCGCATACACGGTCACTTTACGCATATTGGGATTGCCTGTTGTCAATTCTGCAAATACGGCAACGATCGCTTCCGGATTCATAATATCGTGCGCAACGCGCTCTCTCATCTTCAGCATCTGTTCCGGATCCCGATCAAAATCGCCCATCGTATTATGCAAAGGCGCATAATACGTATCCATAATCTGATCGGCCGTCACATCCGTAATACCCCATTTTTGCAAAGTCTGTTCAATCTGGTTCTGCAAAATTGTCAGATATTCAAAATCTTCACTCCCATCACGGATAGACTCCAACCGCAAAGTCGGCACCGGAATGTTCCGGTTGATTACACCGTCATTTTTCGCTCCTACATAAACTAAATACCCGTCGCCCGGCGACTGATCGATAACATTGGGATCAGACCAAATATTCCGTTCCGCATCAAATGCGTCGCCTTCTTCATTCAATTTATCCGTCAACATGGTTGCCCAATATAAATTACCCTGAATATTCCAGTCCTTCTGCATCCAATGAACTAAACGCGAAGACATCAACGCATCCGGCGTATGATAGGTCGGATAAGGAGCCCTCGGTCCCACACATCCATACCACCAGACCTCTTCCCCCAAAGCTTGATGATCCCGAACATCATTTTCCATCAAGGTCTTTGAAGACCAGATGCCGCACCACGGATCCACAACACCGTAAAGACTTTCTCGAGGGGCAGTCGTAATCAGATTTCTGATGTCAGGCACACCGGATCTTACGGCAGCAACAGCCGTTTTGATTCGGTCATTGATCACACCGGTATCTCCCGGTTCATCAAACATATAAGTAAATGCTTTATCCAACACCCCGTTCTCCCGCAAAATATTACACACTGTAATAAACCACTGCGGTGCTTGTTCTGTTTCAATAAGATCACTCACATTCAGATGAAGCTGAAACCCACTCGCACGAGGGTGTTCCTGTAAAAACTGAATGATTTTCTCAGCATAAGCAACCGGATCCTGTGCGCCTGTCGATTCAAAAGGCAGGCTGGTGGGCGTCACTCTGTAATTTAAAAGAAACTCATAATACTGCTGCACAAAATCGTAATATTCCACGCCTTCCGTCGCACCTAATCGAGTCATATACTTCCACGCATTACTATCCCACAACCCATATGCGGAAGCAAAAGAAGGCTCATCCGGCAATTCAAAATCCCAAACTTCTACCTCTACAGGGATTTCAGTAACACCTCCGTCATACGTTAAAGTCACGCTTCCCGTGTAAACCCCCGCAGGTTGATCTTTCGGCGCCGTTACCGTAATCCAGAATCCCTGATTTTTTCCGACCTCAACATCGACTGAATTTAAATCCTCATATACCAAAGGAATCAGCGCATCCGGAATCATACCAGATACACTTTCATATTCCGGAGAAGTAGGCTGCGTATCAATATAATACTGACGAAATGCTTCTACATTTTCCGCCGCAAACTGATTGCCCTGACCGTTCTTCAATTCCGAAACGGTCATTTTTACGTTGGAAATGGTTTGATTCGGTTTGACAATAAACTGCATCCCTTCCGCTTCGTTTTTTGCTAACCTAGCCGTCAACCTGTCTGCTCCCGTATCCGGGACCTCTTCATCCTGCAAATATTTCACCGCATTAGACACAATGTACACATTATCGATTTTTACATCCAAATTTGCACACCCGCTGATCCAACTAAGTACAAAAATCAAGATCAAAAGCGTTGCAAAACATTTTCTCATCATACACACCCTCGCTTCCAAAACAAATTCTGTATCGGATATATAGTTAATAGCATTATACTATATCCAAACGAAAACTGTCAAGAAAGTTTGTACAGAACAGAGAACAAATAGGATATGTTTCTTTCAATAAAAAAGTTATTAGTAAAAGTTATTAGTATTAGTATATTTTATAACCAGAGCGATAAAAAAAACCATACCTCTTTCACTTTTTCTTTGAACTACGCCAAATCACACCCGAAGCAATCAATACCGCCGCAATGCCTGCCAAACAACATGCCGCAAACAAATTCCACGGATTATCTATAAAACGCTGCGAAAAATAAAATCAAAAGGGTCTACTGGTATCTAATATCACATCAATCACAGGATTCACAAAAGCGGTTACCACCCCTAAAATCAATACAAGTATTCCACTTTTAAAAAATCCATTGATCGGCAAACACCGAATCACGACGATCCCAAACCAAACGATCAAAAGCCCCAAGGTTGCAATTGGATAAGCAATCGACAACAGCCAATCGCCGCCCAAAAACAGCCAACATACCAACAGCAGCAAGTAAACAAATACTGTAACAGCCGCCGCGCAAATAAATGTTTTGTACTTTATCTGATATCGATGTAAAATCATCGGTAAATTTGTAACCGAAAACGCAAGCAGCAAACTAACCAAAACAATAAAAAACCAAGATAAAGTATGGCCAATGGCTAAATTGCAAATAAAACATGCTACCACAGCAACAACATACGAAAGTAAAATCGACCAAAAAACCCCGCGCACAATATTTTGATACCGTTTAGCCTGTTTTTTGATCTGACGTGATGCCAAATCATCACAGGCTGAAAAAAACTCATGCTCTGATATATCCAGTTCTCGACAAATGCCCGTAATCATACTGATATCCGGATAAGTTACTCCGCGCTCCCACTTGGAAACGGTTGTTGATGTAACATATAACCGCTCAGCCAACTGTTCCTGGATTAGCCCCTTTTGCTTCCGCTTTTCTGCCATATAGGCTGCAAATTTTGTTTTTTCCATATTCTTTTTCCCTCCATTTTTTATCCAGTATATCACGCTTAAAAAAATTTGACAATGGCGCGTTGCGCCACCTGCCAAAAACATGAAGATATCAACAAAAAAAGAGGAGCACATGCTCCTCTTTTTTATTATGCATTCGGTAGTAAAACAACCTTGATTCCTTCCTGGGCTTCGGCAATCCGAAAAGCCTCCTCCCATTCTGACAAAGGGAACGTATGCGTAATTAAAGCCTGCGTGTTCAACTTTCCGGTCTGAATCAAGTGCAACGCGATCTCCCAACTTTTCCACTTGTGTCCAAACGTGCCCACCAACCGAATTTGTTTTCCGGTCAGCATCGAATACTCTATCTCTAATGTAGGTTTTGTCAGTCCAATCTGAACCAAGCTGCCCATCTTCTTCAGCATAGACATTCCGGTACGAACGCCGGGCGCAGAACCGGAACACTCATAAACCAGATCGGCTCCCATGTTTTCGGACAGCTTCATAACCAGAGCCTCTAAATCTTCTGTCTGCGTATCCACAGCATAATCAATTCCTAATTGCTTTGCCTTATCCAGCCGCAAACGGTCATGCGTCAAGCCTGTGATAATAACTGTTGCGCCAAAATCTTTTGCAATCTGAGCAACTAAAAGACCGATCGCTCCGGCGCCGATAACAACCACCAAATCGCCCGGCTCCGGACGAACAGAATCGTACACCGCATGAACGGCAACAGCAGCGGGCTCACATAAACTACCCGCCTCAAAAGAGACATCATCCGGAAGCGTGTGTATAATATCTTCCGGAACCACACAAAACTGCGTCATTCCACCGTCCACGCCGTAACCGATAGACAAACGATCCCGGCACATCAGAAAATTACCGGTCTTGCAATAATAACAATGACCGCAAACAACAGCTCCAGTCTCCGTAACCACACGCTGCCCCACTTTCAAATCCGTTACTTCGGATCCGACTTCGGCAATAATGCCAGACAGTTCATGGCCCAAAACAACCGGCGGATTCGACCAAGCGTCTCCACTGCGGATTTTAATATCTGTTCCGCAAATACCAACAGCCTGAACCTCAATCTTGACGTCGCGAGGACCTACTTTCGGTTCCTCAATCTCACACAATTCCACATTGCCGACACCTTCGCGTGTCTTCATTACTGCTTTCATACTCTTTCCCCCAAAAATCCACCTACAAAAGCGGCTT
Organism: Clostridia bacterium; assembly: GCA_014872655.1. Classification (GTDB taxonomy): domain Bacteria; phylum Bacillota; class Clostridia; order Oscillospirales; family UBA644; genus UBA644. The sequence goes on along the minus strand of WHHJ01000001.1, from coordinate 844 downwards.
ATAAATTTCTACCATCTGTTCCTCGCTGGTCGGAACATACTCATTAGCAAGCAGCCGCTGCTGCGTTTTAATCACTTGCGAAGCAAATCGTTTGATCGAATCCAGATCCGCGCCGTAATCTGATAACGGTTTACGCGCAATCAATCGTTCAATCAGCTGCTCAAACGCCGAAAAAGCTTCCTCGGCCGGACAATCAAAAACCTGAGCAAAAACTTCGATTAAATTTTGCAAAGCCCCTGACGGATTTTCTTTGCGATAATACCGCATCACACTCATCAGCATCTGATGATTTGCCTGCCCATGCGCAATATGATATTCCCCGCTCAGCGGATAACTCATCGCGTGAATCAGCCCACAGCCCGCATTGGAAAAAGCAATTCCTGCGTACGTGCTGGCAAGAAGAAACTGATCCATCAAACGGCCGCGAACCTCCTGTCCCTGCTGTTCGATTTTCAAATATCCGCTCAAAATCATCCGGATCGCTTCCACAGAAAAGAAGCGCGTCATCGCGTTTGCTTTAGGCGATAAATACGACTCTATGGCATGGATCAACGCATCCACCGAACTAAAAACAAATACCTGATAAGGTAATTGCTGTAAAAATTCAGGACATAAAACCGCACTGTCCGCAAAAATCTTATCATTGGCCAATCCAATTTTTGTATTTAATTCTTCAAAAGCTACAATAGAAATATTCGTCACTTCGCTGCCCGTTCCGCAAGTTGTCGGCATAATCATTAGCTGTTTGGTTCTTACAATCGGTGTTTTTCCCTCAAACAGGCCCAACAAATCCGTAACCCCGTCAAGTACCAGCAACTTTGCAATATCGATTGCGGTTCCGCCG